>QEUY01000617.1 GCA_003577365.1 Chloroflexota bacterium
GCAAGAGCGCTCTCCACGCGGCCGCTACAGCCCCACCAGGCGGATATCCAACCCAAAGACCGTGTCGGGGTGGATGGTGATCTCGTCCTGCATCACTACGCCGAGCATGCCCAATTCCTCCAGCGCGGCGCGCGCCTGCGCCAGCGAATCCACTTCCCAGACCATATGATGCAGCCCGTCGCTGTCGGCAGCGATCACGCGGATGGCCGGGCCATCGCCCACCTGCCAGCAGAGCGCCGTCTTCTCCGGCGCGGGGCGCAAGAGCGCGCGCCAGCGGCTGCTGGATGCGGTCAACTGGGTGGAGCCGACCACGACCTCTTTGACGCGGCGCAGCCCCAATGCCCCGCCCTGCCGCGCTGCCATCTGCGCCGCGCTGATGCGCCGTTCGGCGTTGATGTTGCGCCAAGCCGGGTTATATTTCACCATAAAGACCATGCCCTGGCGGTAGACGTCATTGAACATGAACTCGACCGCACGCGGGCTGGCGCCGCGCTGGGCGGCGTTGCGCATCCACAGCGGGTCGGGAATGAGCTTTTTCAGCGCAAAGAGCGCCTTTAACCAAGCAGTGGACCCCAAAAAGGGGCCAAAAAAGTAGTTCATCCAGAGCATCGCCGGCGGCTTGCCCGGTTCGCTGCGCAGATAGGGCGCGGGCAGATAGTCGATCCCGCGGCTGTCCAGGACCGAGGCGTCGTCCCCCCACGCTTCAAAGGCAATGCCGTAGAGATGGGCCTGGTCGCGATAGGGGCCGTCGGGGATATGGAGGATTTCAAAATCCACATTGCCCGCAAAGAGGCCCCCGCTGCGCATGGTGGGGTGCTCGGTGGGCGGCCAGGGCGTGGGGAGGCGCAGCGTATCGGCGAAGAGCGCGTAGAACTCATCGTACAGCGCATCGTCTACGCGGATGATGATATGGTCGATGCGCCGGACGGCGGGGATCTCTGTTGGGCTGTCTGCCCAGTTCACGGCACGCGGGACTGCCGGCATAGGCAAGCGATCACTTTGCTGGAAGGGATGAATACCCTATGCGCGCCATCAGAAAGCATGTGCGGTTAGAAAACCGCACCTCCATAGAAACACGCCTCAAAGCCCCCTTGATGGGGCGTCGTTCTTTCGTCCGGCGACTTTAGCGCCGGACGGCCATCGGGCGGACAATGCGGGCAACACCGCCCCCTGATCGCCATTATGCGCGAAATCGCGCCATCCGGCAAGCGCCGCCGTCTGGCCCGCCCTGCCCCGCACCGGCCCCAAGCAAGGCTGATGCAGGGCATGAGACTTAGGTCGCAGCCCGCGGCCCGCTGGGCTGATAGGCGGGGGACGGTCGAAATGGATCGAGCCGCCGGCTGGACCGGCGCAGCGCGCCCAGGAAAAAATCGATGAACAACCGTATGCACCAATCAGTCATCACCTGGCTTTTGATCGTCTGTGGGCTGATCGTGACGATGGTCGTCTTTGGCGGCTATGTGCGGCTGACGCGGTCGGGGCTGTCGATCGTGGAGTGGAATGTCGTCGACGGCGTGCTGCCGCCCATCGGGGAAGCCGCCTGGCAGACCACCTTCGCCCAATATCAGCAGACGCCGGAATTTCAGAAGGTCAACTCGGCCATGACCCTGGCCGAGTACCGGCGCATCTTCTATATCGAGTATATCCACCGGCTGTTGGCGCGCATTGCGGGCCTGGTTGTGATCCTGCCGTTGGTCGCGTTTGTGGTCAAAGGCATCATCCCTTGGGGGCGGTCGGCGGTCTATTGGCTGATTGCGCTGCTCTTTGTCTTCCAAGGCTTTCTGGGCTGGTACATGGTCAGCAGCGGCTTGGTAGACAGCCCCAGCGTCAGCCCCTACCGGCTGACCATCCATCTGCTGATGGCGCTGCTGGTGCTGGGTCTCACCTTCTGGGTGGCGCTGGATCGTGTCTACCCCGCAGCACTGCGCCGCCCTGCGCGCGGCGCGGGCTGGGCGATGGCGCTGCTGGTGCTGGTGGGCGTGCAGATCGCCTATGGCGGGCTGGTGGCCGGCATGAAGGCGGGGCATCTCTCCGACACCTTCCCGAGGATGTTCGGCTATCTTGTGCCGCCCGGCCTGTTTGCGGTGCTGCAGCCGTGGTGGGCCAACCTGGTGGCCGACCCTACCGCCGTCCATTTTATACACCGTTGGTTTGCTTTTGTGGTGTTGAGCGGCGCGCTTGTGCTGCTGGGGCTGGTCTCCCGCGCCGATGCCCCGCGCGAGGTCCGTTGGGGCGGGCTGCTGCTTGGCCTGCTGGTCAGCGTCCAGGTGGGGTTGGGGCTGAGTGTGATCTGGCTGCACGTCCCCTTGACGCTGGCGCTCCTGCACCAGTTGACCGCGGTGCTCCTGTTTTTGAACATCCTCTTTCTGCTCCACCGCCTGCGCGCCGGCGCCGTGCGCGTCGCAAGTGCGCAGCCGGAGCCTATGTCTGCGCTGCACCCCCAGCCGGGGCGCTGATCGCAAGCCTGCGCCGCGCCCAGCAGCCTGCTCCACACGCCGCACGAAAGCGGCAGACAAAAACGCACGGGGGCCTGCCCGTCCAGTCAGACCCCCGTGCCGCCGCCTGGCGTGGAAGATTATCAAGCTAAGCAGGTGAATGCGCCCTTTGCTGCGCCTCCAGCGCGATCGCCTTGGGGAAGAGGATGTTGTTCTCCAGGTGGACGTGCTCTTTGGTCTGCGCCTGGAATTCCTCCAGATAGCGATAGAGCGCCTGGAAGGTGGGGCACGCGTCCTCCGGCGGCGTGAACCCGCCGCTGCCCTGTTCGATGACCGCCAGTTGGTCGCCGGTGGATTGGTGCTCGTCTTCCATCAGCTCGATCAGCTCGGCGGCAGAGCCAAACTTGGGCCGAGGGAGCGGGCCGCCTTCCTGGCTGCTGCGCACCAGCCGTTTGATATAGGGGAAGAGCATCAGCTCTTCTTTCTGCATGTGCATGATCAATTCGCCGCTGACGGCCTGCCAACTGGCGTCGATGGCATGGAGTTCGGGGTGGCTCTCGGCGTGCGCGGCGATCACGGCCTCCATCATGGCGACCAGCCGCGGGATCATGGTCTTGGTATAGGCGTGGTGCTGGTTGACGATGTAGTCGGCCAAGAAGTCCAGCCCCCACTGGTTGTAGGCAGTCACCGGGCCGGCCTGCGCGGCGGCCTGCGCCACCTCGTCCATCAAGGCGGCGGGGTCAAGCCCCTTCTCGGCGCAGGCCTGGCCGACGCTGATCTGCCCACCGCAGCAGT
>QEUY01000618.1 GCA_003577365.1 Chloroflexota bacterium
ACTGGAGTTCACATCACTGGAGTTCACATCACTGGAGTTCACATCACTGGAGTTCACATCAAAGGAGCTGCTATGATTCACACCCGCTTTTTCCACCCGCGCGCCCAGGCGGGCTGGCTGATCGCCGGCATGCTGGCGCTGGCCGCCTGTGGCGCACCCGCCGCGCCCGGCCAGCCCGTCGAAGCGCCTGCTGCTGAGCCGGCCTCCTCTGGGGCTGCGGCGTCCGAGCCGGTCGTCAACCGGCTGGGCGTCACCCTGCCCGCCGATGCCGCGCCACTCGAAGAACAGGTCATCCACATGCCGTCCAGCGAAGCGACCTGGATGACCTGGGATGCCAGCGTCTATGACGAGAACGACGGCGATGTCTTTGCCTGGGCCGATTCGTGCGTGCGGCCCGACAAACAGTTCGAGCCGCAGCCCAACGCCTGCACCAGTTGGGAAGTCTCGGAAGACGGGCTGACCTGGACCTTCCACCTGCAGGAAGACAAGGTCTGGAGCGACGGCACGCCGATCACCGCCGACGACTGGGTCTTCACCTTACAGCGTTTTGCGCGGCCCGACTATGACTTCAACTGGTTCTACAGCATGATGAACATCGCCAACTGGAACGAGGTCGTCAACGGCGAGATGGAGGCCGACCAGTTGGGCGTCGCCAAGGTGGACGATTACACCTTCACCGTCACCACCTCACAGCCGGTCCCCTATCTGATCAAGATCATGGCCGATGTCTGGGTCACGCCCAAACACATCATCCAAGACCGGCTGAACGACGGCTCCTGGGCCTTCGACCAGAACAACTGGGTCTTTGCCGGGCCGTTTGCGCTGGAGAGCTACACCAAGGGCAAGGAGATGGTCTTTGTCGCCAACGACAAATACACCGGCCCCTTCAAGCCGATGGTCGACAAGCTGATCGTGACCTTCATGGCCCCCGAAGTGCGCTTCAACGCCTATAAAAACGGCGAGTTGGACTATATCGGCGGCGGCTATCAGCAGGACCTGCCGCCCTCGGCCATGGCCGAGGTGATGGCGAACCCAGAGCTGAAGGAGCAGTTGATCGCCTGGCCCAACTTCATGACCTACTATCTCTTCTTCGACACCTGGAATGAGCCGTTCGACAACCTGCAAGTTCGCCAGGCCTTCAGCCACGCCATCGACCGTGACAAGCTGATCAACGGCCCGCTGCAATATCAGGGCGTGGCGGCCTATACCATGAACCCGCCCGGATTCCCTGGCGAGAGCGTGGAGCAACTCAAGTCGGTTCAGAACTATGACCCCGAAGCGGCCAAGCAACTGATGGCCGATGCCGGCTATCCCAACGGCGAAGGCTTCCCCGCGCTCACGATCTATACGCGCGAAGCCTTCCCGGCGCTGACCAACGCCGCCGAAGCGGTCGCCGCCATGCTCAAGGAGAACCTGGGCGTCACGGTCGAGATCCAAAACCTCGACTACGGCATCTTTACCGACATGATGCGCGGCCAAAAGGCCAACGAGGGCGGCGACATGAAGATCGCGCTCGTGCCCTATGAGTTCGACTTTGTAGACGGCAGCAACCTGCTCGGCGTGTGGGGCGGCTGCGAAACTGCGGGCGCGCCCATGCCGCAGATGCCGGGCCGCCACACTTGGTATAACCAGGAGTACAATAACTTGGTCTGCGAGGCCGGTTCGCTGCTCAACGACGAAGCCGGGCGCAACGAACGCTACGCCCAGGCCGAGCGCATTCTGATCGAGGACGTGGCGCTGGTGCCGCTCTATCACCCGACGCTGGTGGCGCTGGTCAAGCCCTACATCAAAGGCCCCATGCTGGAGCCAAATGCCGACGGCATGGTGACCTGGAACCGCTTCCGCTTCGCCTCACGCGAGTCGTTGATCTACAAGGCGCGCGAGTAAGCCTCACGCGCTGCGCCTATCCGGCGCGAGTTTGAACAGTTACACCGTCCGATCACCAGCCGGAGGATGGCTCCCTCCGGCTGGTGGTACTTCGGGCGGGTGGTCTAATGGGATAGATTCAGGACTGCCGATGCGCGCCCCAGACCGGCGATACCATGGCTTCGTCTCAGCAATTGTAGGGACAGGCCTCCGTGCCTGTCCGGGTCTAGGGCCGCCACGGGGGGCGGCATCACACACGGGCCGCCACGGGGGGCGGCCCCTACGACTATCCTTGCGCGATCAAGCAGTAAACGATCCGATAGCGCGGATTCAGCTCATCTTGCAGTGAAGCGCCCGGCGAGATAATCCGCCACCAGTTCTGTATGCAACGGCCAGGCCAGCGGCGCAGGCTCGGTGAGGATGCAGCGTTCGCCCGCCTCGCCGTTGGGGGTGAAGGGCGGCAGATCGGGCGCGGCGAGCGGCGCGGCCAACGCCGCCACGATCAGCGTGCCGTCGGGCGCGCTGTGGACACGCACCACCTCCAGCGCCGCCGGGTCGATGCGTACCTGCGCCTCCTCCCATACCTCGCGCGCGCCTGCCTGCTGCCAGGTCTCCCCTAGGTCGATATAGCCCCCCGGCAGCGCCAGGCTGCCGCGCTGTGGTTCGATGGCGCGGCGCACGGCCAGCACACCGCCATCCACCGGCTGCAGCACAATCGTCACGGGGATCGGGTTTCGATAGCTGATCTGCCCGCAGGCGGCGCAGACGCGCGGCCAGGGCTGATCCGGCGCATAGGCATGGCCGCAGTAGGAGCAGTGGCTGTGTTTGGCGGGGCGCGCAGGCGGCATGACAGGGGCGCTGGTCTAGCCCTTGAGACCCTGGGTGGCGATGCCCTCGATGATGAAGCGTTGCAGCGTCAGGTAGATGGCGAAGATCGGGATGATCACCAGCACCGCGGCGGTGGTAAAGAGGTGGTACTCGACGAAGAACTGGCCCACATATTCGACCAGCCCCACCGTGACCGGGTACATTTCAGTGCGCTGCGCCACCACCAGCGGCCAGAGCAGGTCATCATATTTGAAGATAAAGACGATGATCGCCAGCGCGGCCAGGTTGTGGCGCACCAACGGCAGCACGATGCGCCAGTAGATGCCCCATTCGCGTGCGCCGTCGATGCGCGCCGCGTCCAAGAGATCGTCGGGGATGCTGAACATGGCCTGGCGCATCAGAAAGACGCCAAAGGGAAAGACCAGCCAGGGCAGGATCATGCCCCAATAGGTGTTGACCATGGGGACGCCGGTCCAACGCTGGATGCGCAGCAGGATGTTAAACAGCGGCAGCAGATAGGTGACAAAGGGCGCTGGATGCGCAGCAGGATGTTAAACAGCGGCAGCAGATAGGTGACAAAGGGCACCATCGACGCCGCCAGGATAAACCAAAAGACCATGTTGCCAAAGCGCGACGGGTCTTTCACCAAGACATAGCCGATCAGGCTGCTGGTGAGAAGCACGACCAGCGTAGTGCCGCCGGAATAGATAAACGAGTTGAGAAAATAGCGTGCAAAGGCGGCTCGCCACACTTCGGAATAGTTGGCGAAGGTAAAGGTCTGCGGCCACCAGGTGGGCGGGATCTCGCGCAGCTCGGCGGGGGTTTTGAAGGAGGCGACGATCACCCAATAGAAGGGCATAAAGAAGACCAGGGCCGCCGCGGCCAGCCCGATATAGAGCGCCGCACGCCCCAGGCCGCGGCGGGTC
>QEUY01000619.1 GCA_003577365.1 Chloroflexota bacterium
CCCTTGGCAATGGGGATCACCGCCCAGATCACCAAGGCGGGCATCAGCGCCAGCGCCGGGGCCAACACATAGACCCAGCGGTCGACATGGTTGGGGATGATCTCTTCTTTGAAGAAGGCCTTGATGGCATCGGCCACAGGCTGCAGCAAGCCGTAGGGGCCGGCGCGGTTGGGGCCGATCCGCACCTGAAAGCGACCGATCAGCTTGCGCTCGTACCAGGTCAGATAGGCGAACCCCGTCAGCAAGACGAAGATCAACAGCACCGAGCGCAGTACAGGCCAGACGAGTAGATTTAACCAGTCCATATGATGTCCCTGATCCTACAGTTCTTCCATGATAGACGGTGGGGCGGGAAGCTGCTGATCGGGCCTGCAGCTTTCCGCCTGCCATCCCGGCGGTCTTATGACTGTGCGCCGGCCAGCTCTGGGCGCTGGGCCTCGATCGTCACCGGCACGGCGGCGCTGCCGTCGCGCAGGGTATCCACTGCTGCGCCGGCCAAGCTTTCGGGAATCCAGACAGTGCCGGGCTGCACAGTGGGGTGGAACTGGGCGCGTAGCGCCAGTTCGCCCTGGCGGCTGCGGATCACGACGGCGTCACCTTCGGCGATGTCGAGCCGGGCGGCATCGTCGGGGTGGAGCAGCGCGGCGGGGCCGAAGGCCATGTCGTGCATCTGCGGCGTCATGCGGAAGAGCGTGCCGCCGTCGTAGAGCACGGTTCCGGTCACCAGGGCCAGGCTTTGATCGTCCATTGCTGGCTGGGCGGGCTGTTCGACGCTGCGGAAGGCGGCCTGAGGCCGCACGCCGGCTGCGTCGTATTGCAGCCCTTGGTCGCCCAGCGCGTCCCAGGTCATGCCGCGGTAGAGCGGCACGGTCTCGCTGATCTCTTTGGTGATGGCGCGTTCGTCGCCATAGGGCCAGTTGACGCCCATGCGGTTGGCCAGGTGGTCGAGGATCATCCAATCGGGCGCGGCCTTGCTGTGCGGGTCGCGCACGGCGCGCGGCGCACGCTGCACCCGCCGCTCCAGGTTGGTAAAGGTTCCATCCACCTCGGCCCAGCTTACGGCGGGCAAGACCACATCGGCCTTGGCCGCGGTCTCGGTCATAAAGAGGTCTTGCACGACCAGCAGGTCGAGCTTGTCGAGGTTGGCCGCCCAGGCGGGTCGTTCGGTGGCTGGGTTGGCGCCCATGATGTAGAGCGCCTTGATCGCGCCGCTGGCGGCGTCGAGCATCTGCCGGTAGCTCTTGCCCGCGGCGCTGGGCAACGGCGCGCCCCAGGCCTGTTCCAGACGGGCACGCGCCGCGGCGTCGTCGAGCGGCGCGTGGCCGGGCAGTTGATTGGGCAGCACGCCCATATCGCGCGCGCCGTGGCTGTTGGCCTCCAGCCCGATAAAGCTCAGCCGGTCGGCGTGGCCGGTCGCCAGCGCCAAGTTGGCGAGCGCATCGCGCACCTGTGCGCCGTTTGCGCCGCGTGCCGCCATGGGGCCATAGAGGATCAAGGCGTTCTTGCTCTGCGCCAGGGCTTCGGCGGCGGCCTTCACCGTGGCCGCGTCGACGCCGGTCTGCTGCAAAAGCTGGTCGTCGTCGACCTGAGCCACCTGGTCTGCGCCTTGGGGCTTGGTTTCGGCGGCGGTGAGCGCGGCCTGGGTCAAGGCGTTGAGCAGCGTGACTTCACTGCCGGGCCGGTAGCCCAGATAGGGGCCGTTGTAGCGGGTCAGTTCGATCCGGCGCGGGTGGGCGATGACGAGCTTCATGCCGCCGCGGCGGACGCCGCGCTTGAGATGCAGCTCTAGGATGGGCAGTTCTTCGCCGGGGTCGACGCCAAAGAGCAGCACCGTGTCGACCTTGGGGTTGGGGCCATACTGCGGCTTCATCACATCGGCCAGGGCAGGCATGCCGCCGGGCAGCGCGGCGACGTCGGCGCCGTCGCGGTGGTCGACGTTGTTGGTGCCGACAAGCTGGCGCATAAAACGCTGGAAGAGATAGTTGGCCTCGTTCGAGAGCTTGGCGCTGCCGATGCCGCCGATGGCGTCGGCCCCGCTGCGCTGTTTGATCTCCTGGAGCCGGTCGGCGACATATTGCAGCGCCTCGGACCAGGGCACGGGGGTCAACTGGCCGTCCTTGCGCACATGCGGCATGGTCAACCGGTCTTCGCCGTTGACCCAGGCATAGGCGAAGCGCCCCTTGTCACACAGCCATTGGTCGTTGACGGCCATGTTCTCGCGGCCCACGACGCGGCGCAGCGTGTGGCTGCGGCTGTCGAGCCGCAGGTTGCAGCCGACGGCGCAGTGGTTGCAGACGCTCGGCGTGCGGACAACCTCCCACGGGCGATAGCCAAAACGAGCCACGCGGCTGGTCAGCGCCCCCACCGGGCAGATGTCGATGATGTTGCCGCCGGTCTTGGCGTCCACCGGCTGGCCGGGCTGGATGTCGAGCAGCGTGTCGCGGCCGCGCTGGAAGAGGCCAAGCTGCGGTTTGTCCTCCCATTCTTCCAGATAGCGGATGCAGCGCCAACAGAGGACGCAACGCTCTTGATCCAAGACAATCGTGTCGGAGATCAGGTAGTGTTTCTTTTTGCGCCGCTTGGGTTCGACCAACTGGCTGATGCCCGGCCCAAAGCGCATGGTCAGGTCTTGCAGCGGGCATTCGCCGCCCTTGTCGCAGATCGGGCAGTCCAGGGGGTGGTTGAGCAGCAGGAAGGCGAGGTTCGCCTCTTGCATGGCCTGGGCCGCCTCGGCGGTGGTGCGCACGACCATATCCTGCGCCACCGGCACCGAGCAAGCGGTCTGGAGCATGGGGCCGCGCGGGGTGTCGATCTCCACCATACACATGCGGCAGCAGGCCACCGGGTCCAGCTTGGGATGGCTGCAAAAGATGGGGATTTCGATGTTGAGCTTGGCCGCGGCATCGACGACCAGCGTGCCCTTGGGCACGGTCACCTTTTGGCCGTCGATCGTCAGGGTAATTTGATCGGTTGGTTGATCGCTCATCGCAGTGATTTACCTGTTCTCCGGAACGCTAGGGGGCTGGGAGCCGTTGCCGCTGAGACGATTCGCGATGGCGCGATCCCCCACGACGTGATCGCGGTTGAGCGGCGAATCGCCTGTGGGTTGCAGCGAGCTGTCGCGCAGGGTGCTGCCGCTGCCCGAATCGGGCCGGTAGATGGGCCGGATCGGCAGCACCGGGCCAAGCTCTTCGGGGTTGGTCTCGTCGATGTGGGCGAC
>QEUY01000620.1 GCA_003577365.1 Chloroflexota bacterium
GGCGATGCGGGCGTCACCGTGGCGCACCACGCCGACATCCCCATCACCAGCGGCAACAGCCTCACCGTCGCCGCCACGCTGGAGACCGCCAAACAGGCGGTGATCAAACTGGGCGCCACCGACCTGACCAAAGGCAACGCCATGGTGATCGGCGCCACCGGCTCGATCGGCTCGGTGTGCAGCCGGCTGCTGGCCCAGGCCCTGGGCGCGGTGACGCTGGTGGCCCCGCGCCCCGAACGGCTGATCGCGCTCAAGCAGCAGATCGAAGAAGAGACGCCGGGCGCACAGGTGACCATCGCCACCACGCCCGACGACTATGTGGCCGACATGGATGTGATCGTCACCACGACCAGCGCCTTTAACCAGCGCGTGATCGACATCGTCAAGTGCAAGCCGGGCGCCGTGATCTGCGATGTGGCGCGGCCGCCCGACATCGAGGAATGGGAGGCGGCGCTGCGCCCCGACGTGTTGGTGATCGAAAGCGGCGAAATTCTGCTGCCCGGCGACCCCGATTTTGGCTTCGACATCGGGCTGCCGCCCAAGACCGCCTATGCCTGTCTGTCTGAAACCGCGCTGCTCACGCTGGAAGGCCGCTTCGAGGATTACAGCATTGGCCGCGAACTGGAGTTGGAGAAGGTCAAAGAGATCTACCGGCTCTTCAAAAAACATGGGCTGCGGCTGGCAGGCATGCGCAGCTTTGACAAATATATAACCGATGCCGACCTGCAGGCGCGGCGGCGGCTGGCCGACGAGCTACGCGCCGACCCGGCCAAGTTCAGCCAGATTCAAGCCGAGGCGCGGCGCAAACTGGAAGAAGGCGACCGCCAGTTGGCCCGGAAGGACGCCCAGTCGGCGCGGCAGCCGCGCTGGCAGACGGCGCTCCCGCTGGCCGCGGGCACGCTGGCGCTGGGGTTAGTGCTACTGAGGCGCCGGCACGCGACAAACAGACGATCGGCAGACGGGCGCGGGCGTATCCCGCGCCCGCTAGAGGAGAACGAAACTAGATGGCAGTTTTTGAGTCCGAGACCCAGCTCTACACCGTGCTGCAGGGGGTCTTCGAACGGTTAGCGGCCCAGCCGCGCCAGATTGAAAGCTTCACGCGCAGCAACCTGGTGATCCGCATGAACTTTCTCGACCCAGAGGGCGAAGTGCTGCTCGACGGCCGGCAGCCGCCGCTGGAAGTCTTCTATGGCCCACGACCGGGCAAGGCGAACATGGAGTTTACCATGCCCGCCGACTTGCTGCACCGGATTTGGATGGGCGAAGAGAGCACCAGCCAGGCCTTTTTCAGCGGGCGCATCAAGACCAAAGGCAACTTCCTCAAGGCCATGCAGTTTCTCGACCTCTTTCGCGAGGCCGAGCGCGTCTACCCCGCCGTCGCCGCCGAGCATGGCCTGCTGTAGAGCATCCGTTCCAGCCCGCACCGATCCCTTTGACACTCCAGGGAAGCGCGTTTATAATGCCCCTGCGCACCGTACTGGACGGCTGGTCCGGGCTGATGGGGCGAGGAGGAGGCGGCCATGAGCGTTAGCGATGAAATCAAACAGCGGATCGACCTGGTCGATTTCATCTCACGCTACACACCGCTGAAGAAGGCCGGCGCCACCTACAAAGGGTTGTGCCCGTTTCACTCCGAGCGTACACCAAGCTTCGTCGTCTTTCCCCATACCGGCACCTGGCACTGTTTTGGCGCATGTAGCACAGGCGGCGACCTATTTGGCTTCCTCATGCGCAAAGAGAATCTGGAGTTCCGCGAGGCGCTGCAGATCCTGGCGCGTGAGGCGGGCGTATCGCTCGAAGACGAAACGGGCGACCGCTCCCAGAACCGCCGCGGGCAGATCTATGAGGCCAACGCCGCGGCTGCCGCCTATTTTGCCGAAGTGCTGCACAACCATCCCGTTGCCCAGACCGCGCGCGACTATTTACAGCGCCGCGCCATCGACGCCGCCACGCGTGACCACTTTCAACTGGGTTTCGCCCTGGAGAGTTGGAGCGGGCTGCGCGACTATTTATCAGCCCGCAAATTCGACATCGACCTCCAGCTTGAAGCCGGGCTGCTCAAGCGCAGCGAAGAGCGCGACTCGACCTATGATGCCTTTCGCGGGCGGGTGATGATCCCGATCCGCGACCGCATGGGCCGCGTGATCGGCTTTGGCGGGCGCATCTTGGGCGACGGCCAGCCCAAGTACCTTAACACAGCGGAGACCCCCGTCTTTCACAAGTCGCATGTGATCTACGGGCTGGATATGGCCTACGAGGCGATCCGCAGCGCCGGGCAGGTGGTTATCGTCGAAGGCTACATGGATGTGATCGCTGCCCACCAGCACGGCTTTAGCAACGTGGTCGCCTGCATGGGCACGGCGTTGACACCCGACCAGTTGCAGCAGTTGCAGCGCTACACCAACACCTTTGTGTTGGCGCTGGATGCGGACAGCGCCGGGCAGCAGGCCACCATCCGTGGGCTGAACCAAGCGCGCCAGGCGCTGACACGCGTGCGCAAGCCGGCCGTCACCGCCACGGGGCTGCGCTTTGAGGAACGGCTGGGCGCGGCGCTTTACATCGCCTCAATGCCCGAAGGTCGCGACCCCGACGAGGTCGTGCGTCACGACCCCAGCCTCTGGCGGCAGTTGATCGCCGAGGCCAAGCCGCTGGTCGATTTCTATTTTGCCGTGGTCGCCGGACAGATGGACCTGAGCAGCGCACGCGGCAAAGGCGCGGCCGTGGCCGAGTTGGCCCCGCTGATCGCCGAGTTGGACGACGAGATCGAGCGCGAGCACTATATTCAGCAGCTCAGCCGCCTGGTTCAAGTCGACGAGCGCACCGTCGCCGGGCGCGTGCAGGCCGCCGCCCGCACCAGCCAAGTGCCGGCGCAGGCCCGCCCGGCTGGGCAAGGCCGCCTGGGTATCCAAAAACGTGCGCCGGCGTCTACCCCAGAGGAGACAGGCGCACCTGCCGAACTGGAGATCGCGCCATCCCTGCCGGCTGCGCCGGAGCGCAGCGAACGGGCCGGGCTGCATCCGGAGGACTATTTGCTGGCCCACCTGCTGCGCGAACCCGACCTCTTGATCTGGCTGGCCGGGGCCGCGCACGAACGAGAAATTGTGGCGATTGATGCCGGTGACTGGCAGCATGTGGAGCATCAGGAGATCTTTCGTGCGCTCAAACGCTGGATGTCCAGCGATGAACAGTGGGATGTGGAACTATTTCAAGAGACCCTGCCCGGCCCGCTGCATGGGCGGCTGGCCCGGCTGATCGCCGCCGGGGCCGAGCTGCCCGCGGCCAACAACGACGAACTGCGTACTGATCTATTGAAGGTATTGGTGCGGATGCGCCTCGACCGGCTCAAAGCGCGCAGCATGCAGATCAAATATCTGATCGACGAGGCGACACAACAAGGAGAACGTGACGACGCCCGAGACCTCTATACCGTCAACAATCAGGTCTTGCGCGATCTATCCCACTTGCAGACGACCTACCGGAACCTGAGCCGTGTGTTGGTGAGTCAAGGACGCGCCGAACAGGGCGTCAAAATTCGATAGACCGCCATGAGCGGTTAAGGAGACAGATGGCAAAGCGACGCCCATCCGGGTTGAACAACCCATCACAATCCGATTCTGTGACCCCCGTCCCCCGCCGAGGCTCGACCAGCGAAAGCGAACTGGACGAGTATATCCACCTGGGTGAGGAACAGGAAGAAGAGGATCTCTTCGACGACATCCCCGACGAGGAGGAGGAAGCCGACGAAGAAGAAAGCACGCCGATCCCGCGGATCGAGCGTGACACCAAAATGGAAGAAGAGATCGAGCAGGAAAAATATGTCCCGCTCGAAAAACTGATCGAAGATGTACCGGACTTGGGCCAGAGCCTGGACCCCGTGCGGATGTATCTGCGCGACATCGGCCGCCACCCCCTCTTAACCGGCGAGGAAGAGCTGGACTTGGCGCGCCAGATCGCCGAAGGGATCGCCGCCGAAGAAAAACTCAGCGCCGGGCCGATCGAAAATGAGGATGAAAAAGACCTGCTCAAGCTGGCGGTGGAGCGCGGCAAACAGGCCCACGACAAACTCGCCCGCAGCAACCT
>QEUY01000621.1 GCA_003577365.1 Chloroflexota bacterium
AGGCCTGCAGGCGCGCCAAGCTGCGCGCATCCGGCACGGCAACCACGGCCATACGCCGAAAAAAGCGCAAGTTAGCTCGCTGCGCGTCCATACCGCCGGCGATGGTATAGACCACCGGGCGGCGCAGCCCCAACAAAAAGGGAAACGCAAAGGGGTCGGGGTTGAAAAAATGGTAGATAGTTTCCTCCGTCTCGGCGCGGCGCAGGCTGGGCAGTTGGGTCAGGCCAAAGCCCAGCCGGGGTATGGGCAGCGGCAAACGCTGGTTGGGGTTGACAAAGACCACACGTCCACCGAAGCGGCTTTGCAGCAGCGCGATCTCCTGGGAATAGGCCTCGCACTCCGGATGGCGCGGGGGCAAGATGGGCAGCAGATAGACCAGCTTCATGGCGAACTCGGCTTCATGGTCAGGTTTGTGCCACCGGCACAGCCGCCACGCGGCAGGCCGACGTCACGCGCGCGTTTTGTCCGCCCCATCGCCCGCTCAGCCCGTCCACCAGCGCCATGCGCACGGCGCGGCTCGCCGGCGACTCCCCTTGCGCCGCCAGTTTGGCCGCCAACAGCAATGCATAGACTGCCCAGAGCGCGCTGAGCAGCCAGCCCGTCCACCGATAAAATTTACGGATATAGATAAACCGGTTGCGTACCAAATAGTAGGTATAAAGCGTGCCGCGCAGCGGCGCGGAACGCGCCAGGTCATGATAGGCGCGGGCTTGCCCATCCACGACACAGCGCCAGCCTGCCTGCCGCGCCCGGCGGCAGAGATCGGCAAGCTCGGTGTGAAAAAAATAGTCCTCATCCAACAGCCCGACTCGGTTTAGCACTTCGGCACGGATCAGCGCCACCGAGCCGGAGATATAGTCCACATCATACACAGGCGCGCCCGGCGGCACGTGAGTGAGCAGCGTGTTCAGGAGCAGGGCGGGGTTGCGGTTGCCCGCCGAGAGAATGACATGGGGCGGCTCAGCCTCACAGATTACCGGCCCCACGATGCCAACCGCGGGTTCGATATCCAGCACGTCCAGCAGGCGGCGCAGGTCCGGCTCGTCGATCACAGCGTCGTTGTTGAGCAGCAACACAGGCGCGTCGCCCGCGGCCAAGGCTGCGTGAATGCCGCGATTGCTGCCACCGGAAAAGCCCAGGTTTTCCTGATTGGCGATCACCTGTGTATGGGGCGGCAGGTGTGTAGCCAGACGAGCCAAGCTGTCATCCTGTGAGGCGTTATCCACCACAAACAAGCGGGGGCGCAGCTTGCGGAAGCCAGCAAGACGATGCGCGCAGCGCAGGGTGTCCTCGGCGGCATTCCAATTCAAGATCACGACCGCGATATCGTACTCGTCTTTGGGGTTGGTCGCTACATCCCAATCCATATCATTTTCCCGGCTCGGTCGATGTGCCCAAAAGTCGAACATAGTATAGCATGAGGTCATAAACCGGCTGCTATTGGCCGGGGGTTGACTCGTTGTGAAGTGATGTTCGCCCATGCGCGTGCTACATGTAG
This sequence comes from Chloroflexota bacterium, assembly GCA_003577365.1. GTDB lineage: Bacteria > Chloroflexota > Anaerolineae > Caldilineales > Caldilineaceae > QEUY01. The sequence continues at coordinate 1,499 of QEUY01000621.1, forward strand.
TCCATCAATATCCGCCGCAGCAGGTGGGCGGAACCGAACTCTATACCCAGACGGTGGCACAGGGGATGGCTGCACGCGGGCATCCGGTGGCTGTTTTCACGCGCAGCCGGGGACAGGGCACAGGGACAGCATGTGCAGTTGAAGACTCGGTTGCCATCTACCGGACTTGGGAAGGCGATCCCAGCCCGGCGGTGCGCTATGCCGCGCATTTTCGCCGCGGACCGCTTCTGGCTGCCTTTGATCACGTATTGGCGGAATTCCAGCCCGATGTCGTGCATGTGCAGCATTTGATGGGATTGCCGCTGGCGATCTTGGAGCGGCTGCGCCGGGAGCGCCTGCCCTATATCGTGACGCTGCATGACTATTGGTGGGTGTGCGCCAACGCGCAATTGGTGACGAATTACAGCGCAACCGTCTGTGCAGGACCGCGCGGCTATGTGAATTGTACGCGCTGTGCCGTCGCACGCAGTGGGGGGCAAGGCGCGATCTTAGCTCCGGCGCTGTGGGGAAGTTTGGCGCGGCGCGGGGCGCTCCTGCGTAGGGGATTGGAGGAAGCTGCCGCGCTGCTTGTCTCGGCGCGCTTTGTGGCCGATTGGTATGCAGCGCATAGCGTGCCGGTCGAACGGCTACGAATACTGCCACTAGGCGTGGATCGGCCCGCCGATTTTGACCGCAAGCGGTGCGACCCTCGCCTGCCATTGCAGCTCGTGTATATCGGAAGTCTCTCTTGGCTCAAGGGCGTGCATGTGGCGTTGGAGGCCATTTCGGGCATGGAGGGCACTCTTGAGTTGTGGGTTGCGGGCGACCCTCTGACAGAGCCGGCCTACACGGAACGGCTGGCCGCATTAGCAGGCGCTAATGTCCATTTTGTGGGACGGCTGGATCGAGCAGGGGTGTGGCAACTGCTGGAGAAGGTGGATGTGCTGCTTGCGCCATCGCTCTCGTATGAAACTTACTGTTACTCCGTCCACGAAGCGCTAGCCGCCGGCGTACCGGTAGTAGCCTCCCGGCTGGGAGTCCTGGCCGAAACCGTGCAGGACGGGGTCAATGGGCTGCTGGCACAGCCAGGCGATGTAGCAGCGTGGCGCGCTGCGATCAGACGGCTGGTCGAGGAACCGGGGCTAGCCGCGCGTTTGGCCTCGTCGGCGACCGCGCCCTCCACGGTGGAGGCGCATCTCGCGCAGTTGGAACAGGTGTATCGCGCCGCAGTCGTCGAGAAGTCGCGAGCATAACCTGCCCGGCGCAGACCATCCGGCGCTAAGGAGCCAGACGAAAGAACAACGCCCCAGGAAATGAGGCCAGAAGTAGGTGCGACGTTCTAACCGAACGCTCTGTCGCAGCGGTATTGTGCCGCGCTGATGACTCGAAACAATGAACAACACCGTCGGAACCATGCGCTACGCAGCGCACCCACGCTACAAATGGTTGACGGGAGTTTGGGCAGCCATGGCCACGCTCTTTGCATGGCAACTGCGCCGGGGGGTGGAGCCGGGCGGGCTGCTCTTTTTCGGCGTGGCGCTGGGCCTAGCGGCTTGGTATGGCCGCGAGCTGGGCAGCCGCGTCACGCTGGAGACGCGGCGGCTGCGGCTGCAGCGCCCGCTGGCTGCCGATGCCGTGGTTGAGTTCCGCCAGTTGGCCGGCGTGAGCGAGGAAGGGCGCTTCGGCCAGTCGATCCTGCTGCACTATCACCCGCTGGCCGCCGATGGGCGCATTGAGTTG
>QEUY01000622.1 GCA_003577365.1 Chloroflexota bacterium
TGGCACGGCCCTATTTTGTGGAGAATCTGGAAAAGCGCATCGCGCAGATGATCCGCATTGCCAACGACCCCAAGGCCAGCGTGATCGAGGCCTTTGGCGCGGAGAAGACGCGCGAGCAGCAGGTGCCGATCATCGACGGGCTGGTCAACGACAACGAAGGGCAGTTCCAGGTCAACGTGCCCAACTATGGCGCGCTGGCAGGTGTGCCCGACAATGTGGTGGTCGAGGTTCCCGCCATTGTCAACAAGAAGGGGATTCAGCCGCTGCGCGTGCATCCGCTGCCGCCCAAGATCATGTTCGAGCAGATCTTGCCCGAATGGCTGGACATGGAGCGCGAACTGCTGGCCTATAAGACCGGCGACCGTTCGATGCTGCTGTGGAACGCACTGACAAGCCCGCAGACACGCACCTATAACCAGGGCGCGGATGTGCTGGACGCGCTGCTGGAGATGGAGGGTATGGAAGGGATGCGCAAGCACTACCAGTGGCCGGAGCGCGCCGGGCTGCTGCGCGACGGGGTGCGGCTGCCCGAACGCGTCGCCCAGTAGGCAAGACGGGGGCAGGCATGGAGGTTGCGGCCAAGGGAGTGACCTGCCCGGTCGCCCATATCGACGACCCGGCGAGCGTAGCCGCGCTGCTGGCGGCGCTGACCGATCTGCACGGGCCGGCCTATGGCTTTGCGCTGGGCCGCTGGGACGGAGCAGCGCGCTGGGCGGGCCACGCCGGGCGCGCTGTCTACCGCTTTGTGATGGCGGCGGAGGACGCACCGCTGATGGGCGCGGCGGGCGCGCGGCTGCGCGGCTGGCCCGACCAGGGCGACTGGCGCAGCCTGCCCAACGGCATGGTGGAGACCGCCAGCCCCTGGCAGGCCGGACTTTGGCCGGGCGATGTCGTGGCGCTGGAGCCGGGGACGCAGCTAGAGGTACAGGGGCGCGGCGTCTATTTTGAGGTGACCACCGAACTGGGGGGCTATGCGGCCCCCCAGGCTGCGCTCCTGCGCCATCTGCCCGACAAGCCGGGCGGCTGCGCTTCCTATGCCGGTGCTTTCCGCCGCGAGGCGCTGCCGCCGGTGCGCGCCCCTCTCTCCGATGGAGTGGAGGGCGTAGCGGATCGGCGCGGGGTCAACCGCGTCAACGAGCATACGCTGGATATGCGCCACGACCGGCTGCCGCCGCCCAGCCGCCACCACCATGCGCCGGTAGCCGTGGGCGGGGGGCGCAGCGTGGCCCATTCGGAGATTGCGCTGGTGCTGCCGCGCCGGGTTTACGGTCTGCCAGAAGTGGCGGGGGAGACGGAAGGGTGGGTGGTGCTCTACACCGACCCTGAACACGACCCCAGCGCGACGGTCGAAGTGGCGCTGCGCCCCGGCTCGATCGTGGTGACGCCGGCGGCGGGGACGGGCGTGGCAGGCCACTATTTCGCCAACGCCTTTGCCATGCTGGTGGCGATCCCCGGTTTTGTCGCGCCGGCGCGGCCTATACAGGACATTGCAGAGAGATAAACCGCAAAGGGCGCAGAGGGCGCAAAGAAGAGAGAAGACGAAGGGCATCGGCAAAAATAGGTGCGGTTGGAAAACCGCACCTACTAGATGGAGTCATGAATGCAGTTTTTGGATCATGCAGTCAGAGGGATCGCGCACTGCTGGCTCGACGCCGACCTGAAGGGCGAGCCGCTGCACGTGCATATCACGGAAGTAGCACCCGGCCACCGCTCGCCCCCACCCCATCAGCACGGTGGGTTGGAGGGCGTCTATATGATCGAGGGCGAAGGCACACTGGAGATCGACGGGGTTGCCCAGGTGCTGCGCGCCAACGAGGCCACGGTCTTTGACCCTCGCAAGCTCCATGGGCTAGTTAATCACAGCCGCGCGCCCATGCGCTATTTGGTGATCTTGACCCAGGACGCGCCGGGAAGCTGACCGGCTGCGCCGCAAGTTGCCCACCCCGCCGGGAAAACCGGCCCACGTTGAAGGATACGAGAGATGACCAATCAGCCGATTCGTGCCGTGTTGATCGGGACGGGCGGGATTGCGCGCTCGCATGTGGCCGCGGTGCGCGCCGCCGAGGGGCAGGTGGCGCTGACCGCCGCCATGGATATTGATGCGGGCCGCGCCCATGCTTTCACCGAGACCCAGGGCATCGCCCGCACCTATACCGATGTCGACGCCATGCTGGCCGAGGAGAAGCCGCAGTTGGTGATGATCGCGACGCCGCCCGGCACGCATGCCGAGTTGGCCGTGCGCAGCATGGAGGCGGGCGCTTGGGTGCTGTGCGAGAAGCCGCTGTGCGCCTCGCTGGCCGAGATGGACCGCATCGAGGAGGCCGAGCGGCGCACCGGCAACTACACCAGCAGCGTCTTCCAGTGGCGTTTTGGCTCCGGCGGCCAGCATCTCAAGCGGTTGATCGACCAGGGGACGCTGGGCAAGCCGTTGGTCTGCAACAGCCTGGTCACGTGGTATCGCACGCCGGAGTATTATGCTGTGCCTTGGCGCGGCAAGTGGGCGACCGAGTTGGGCGGGTGCAGCATGGGCCACGGCATCCACGCCATGGATTTTGTGCTCTGGCTGCTGGGCGAATGGCAGGAGGTGCGCGCCATGATCGGCACGCTGGACCGCGATATCGAGGTCGAAGATGTGTCGATGGCGAGCGTGCGTTTTGCCAATGGGGCGATGGCGAACCTGACCAACGCCGTGTTGTGCCCGCGCGAGGTGTCGTATATGCGGTTCGATTTTCAGAAGGCGACGGTCGAGCTGACCCATCTGTACAGCTATCGCAACGGCGACTGGCGCTATTCCGCGCCGGTGGGCGCGGCCTATGGCGACGAGGTGGCGCGCTGGGCGGCGATCCCAGAGGATGTGCCGTCTTCGCACGCCGCGCAGTTGGCCGCATTTCTGGCGGCTATGCAGCGCGGGGAGCGCCCGCCTGTCAGCGGGCCGGATGTGCGCGGCACGATCGAGTTTCTGGCGAGCCTGTATAAGTCGGGCATGGAGGGTAAGCCGGTCAAGCGCGGTGAGATCACGCCCGGCGACCCCTTCTACCATCAGATGTGCGGGCCGTGTGACCAGGCCTGGCAAAAGCCTTAGTCAGTGCTGGGTGACACTGTGCTGAGTGATGCCTTGCCGGGGGAAGCCCTGCTGTGGGCCAAACTGCAACAGGAGATCGAGCGGGCCGCGACGGCCTTTCCGGGCGTGGTGGGCGTGGCCGTG
>QEUY01000623.1 GCA_003577365.1 Chloroflexota bacterium
CTAGGACAGCATCAGACAGCGCGCAGAAGGATTGTCCACTGGCCCCGTCCAGTGCCAAAGCATCGGACGGGGCCTGATTCAATCAGAAGGGAAAATGCATGGCCTTTGCAGCGTGGTACGCGATCATCGTCGGCCTGCTCATGCTGGGACAGTGGGGCTTTTTTCTCGCCACAGGCCAAGTGCCGGAACTGCAAAGCGAACCGTGGCGCATCGCCTTTCACCTGGCAGCAGAAGGGATGACGGCTGCCGGGCTGGTGATCAGCGGCATTGGGCTTCTTCGCAACCGGGCATGGGCACGTGCGGCCTATCTGCTGACCGTGGGCATGCTTGTCTATTCGGCGATCGCCAGCCCCGGCTATTTTGCCCAGCAGGGCGCGTGGGCGATGGTGGGGATGTTTGCGTTGCTGCTGCTCCTGGCGATTGCCAGCATCCTTACGCTGCTGCGCGCCAGGCCGGAGTGAGATGCAAAGGAGGGCGGCATGAGCTATCGAAATGTTGTCGTCACCCGCTTCGGTGGTCCCGAAGTGCTGCAAGTCACAGAGCAGTCGCTGCGCGCCCCAGCCGCCGGAGAGGTGCGTATCAAGGTCCTGGCGGCAAGCGTGTGCCGCCCTGACATCACGGTGCGCGCGGGAGAATCGCTCTACAGGGGCACGCCTCTTGGATACAAACCGCCCTTTGTGCCAGGGTATGCGGTCGTGGGCGACGTGGAGGCCGTGGGGGAAGGGGTGACCGAGGTGGCTGTGGGCGACCGGGTGGGTGCGCTGACGGTGGTGGGTGGCTATACCGAAACTCTGTACTGGCGGCGTGACCGCCTGATCCCGGTTCCGCCCACGCTGCACCCAGCCGAAGCGGTGACGCTGCTCCTCAACTACATCGTGGCGTACCAGTCGCTGCACCGGTCGGCAAAGGTCAAGCGTGGGGAAACGGTGCTGATCATTGGGGCCAGCGGTGGGATCGGGACGGCGCTTTTACAGCTTGGGAAGCTGGCCGGTCTCAAGATGTACGGGATAGCCTCCAAAAGCAAGCACGCTATCCTGACCGAGTATGGGGCGACGCCGATTGATTACCACACGCAGGATTTTGTCGAGGTGATCCGCCGATTGGAGCCGGACGGTCTGGATGTCGTGATCGATGGGATGATGCGGCTGGAGTCCATCCGCGGCGCATTGGCGCTGTTGCGGCGCGGCGGCAGGCTGGTGAGCTTCGGTGAACCCGCCGGGCTTCCGGCGCTGTTGCGGATTCTGGCGACAATGCTGCTCGTCAACCTGCTGCCCAATGGAAAATCCTTCAAGCTGTATGGGACATCGTTCTATTTTGTGGGCGACAGACGGCCCTTTCTGGAAGACTGGGCCACGCTCTTTGCGCTGTTGGAGGAGGGCAAGATCAAGCCGGTCATTGCCAAGACCTTCCCCCTCTTGGGGGCGGCCCAGGCCCACGCGCTGGTGGAGAGCGGCCAAGTCGTCGGCAATGTCGTCTTGGTGACGCCGGAATTGTTGTAGAGAAAATACACCGCCTATCGATCCGCATCCATGTGCGCCGGTTCGCCCAGCACGCGGAGCACGCGCTCGATCACCTTTTCGGCCACATCGGCCTTGCTCATCAGCGGCAGCGTTTCGGACCACCCGTCCACGCCGAGCAGCACCACGCGGTTGGTGTCCACCGCAAAGCCTGCGTCCGCGGCGCTCACGTCGTTGGCGACGATAAAGCTCAGCCCTTTGCGCTCGAGCTTGCTCTGCGCGTTTTTGAGCAGGTCGTCGGTTTCGGCGGCAAAGCCCACCACCACCTTGGGCCGCCCCAACGCACGCCGTTGATCCGCCACGGCCAGCAGAATATCGGGGTTGGCGGCCAGCTCCAGCGTAGGCACGCCGCTCTCTTTTTTGATCTTGTGGTCTGCGGCCTGGGCCGGGCGGAAATCGGCCACGGCCGCGGCCATGACCAAGACATCGGCCGCCGCGGCCGCAGCCAACACGGCATCGGCCATCTGCTGCGCCGTCTCCACAGGCTGGTGCTGCGCACCGGCGGGCAGGGGCAGCCCGTCCACCGTCGAGATCAAGATCACCTCGGCCCCGGCGTCGAGCGCAGCCTGGGCCACCGCATAGCCCTGTTTGCCCGACGAGCGGTTGGTGAGATAACGCACCGGGTCCACCGGCTCGCGCGTGCCGCCCGCCGTCACCACCACCGTGCGCCCGGCCAGCGGCCCGCCGCGCGTCAACAGATAGCGGATCTGGCCCAAGATCGTCGCCGGCTCGCTCAAACGTCCGGGGCCGACCAGCCCGGAGGCGAGGTGGCCGGCCTCCGGCCCGACAAAGGTGACCCCGCGGCCCCGCAGCGCCGCCACGTTGGCCTGCGTGGCCGGATGGGCATACATGCCCGCATCCATGGCCGGGGCGACCAGCACCGGGCAGGTGGCGGCCAGCGCGGTGACGCCCAACAGGTCGTCGCCCAGCCCTTGCGCCAACTTGGCGAGCGTGTGCGCCGTGGCGGGCGCGACGACCAGCAGGTCGGCGGCATGGCCCAGCCCAATATGCAGCACATGGGCCTCGCTGCCCCACAGGTCGTCGTCGGTGTAGGCACGCCGTCCGGTCACCGATTGGAAGGTGAGCGGGGTGATAAACTGCGTGGCGGCGCGCGTCAGGATCGTATCCACCTGCGCGCCCGCCTGGGCCAGCTTGGAGGCCAAGTCCGCGGCCTTATAGGCGGCGATGCTGCCGCTGACGCCCAGCACAATTCGTTTATCCTGCAAGGGTCGCACGGGTCTCTATGTTCCTTTCCCTCGTCGTAGCATTTGCCTGGCCGCAGATGCGGTTTTCAATGTTTCTTGTGGTACGCCGGTCTGCGCTACACGCATCGGCGGTAGCATACCGCCGCTACGGTCTAGCGTATATCGAGATTGTTAACGTTTATTGATTCATCTCATAGAGCAGCCGCAGCCCATCCAGCGTGAGCCAGGGCGCGATGATCTCGATCACGGTGGTCTCACGCGCGATCGTCGGAGCCAACCCGCCCGTGCCGATCACCTTGGTCTGCGGCCCTAATTCGGCCTTGAAGCGGGCCACCATGCCCTCCACCAGCCCGACATAGCCAAAGAGCAGCCCCGACTGCATCGAATGCACCGTGTTGCGCCCGATCACCGAAGGCGGGCGGGCGATATCGACCTTGGGCAGCTTGGCGGCGCGCTGTGCCAGCGCGTCGGCGGCGATGCC
>QEUY01000624.1 GCA_003577365.1 Chloroflexota bacterium
GCGACCTGGCCGACCTGGTCGAGCGCAACCTGCTCCTGCGCATCGGCGAGAAACGCGCGACGTATTACATATTCAAATAGCACTTGCGCGATAATCGATCGTACAATCGCAGTGCGTTATCTTGGGTCACGCTGCTCGGCGCAGCGTGACATTCGCGCGGGCAACAGCACGCCCCTGGAGGATGTATGCGGAGTGTTTCGATCATCGGCATCGGCCAGTCGCCCGTAGGCGAACTGTGGGATCAGTCGGCCCGGCAGATCGCCTATACCGCCGTTTCCGCGGCCATGGCCGACGCGGGCATTGCGCACGCCGACGCGCTCTTTGTCGGCAATATGCTCAGCGGCAGCTTGCTCGACCAGGAGCATCTCGCCACGCTCGTAGCCGACTACTGCGGGCTGCACGGTATCGAGGCCGCCAAGGTCGAGGCCGCCTGTGCCAGCGGCGGCGCGGCGCTGCGCGTCGGCGCAATGGCCGTCGCCAGTGGCTTTCACGATGTCGTCATCGTGGCCGGGCTGGAAAAGATGACCGACACCGTGGGCAAGGACACCACCGCCGGGCTGGCCACCGCGGCCGACGCCGAATATGAGGCGCTGCACGGGGTCAGCTTTGTCGGGCTGAACGCGCTGATCATGCAGCGCTACATGCATGAATTTGACGTGCCGCTCGACGCCTTCGCCGGCTTCAGCATCAACGCCCACCGCAACGGGGCCAACAACCCCAACGCCATGTTCCAAGACCCAATCGACCTCAAGACCTATCTGCGCGCCCCGGTCATCGCCACGCCCATCAACATGATGGACAGCAGCCCGGTCTGTGACGGCGCAGCCGCCGTGGTGCTTGTCCCCACCGAGCGCGTGCGTGCGTTCACGACCGGCCATCACTGGGGGTCGGTCGAGATCATCGCCGGCTCCAGCGCCAACGATACCTTAGCCGTGCATGACCGGCGTGACCCGCTCTTTCTGGAGGCGGCGGCGATCGGCAGCCAAAAGGCGCTGCGCCAAGCCGGTCTCCGGCCTCAAGACCTCGACCTCTTTGAACTGCACGACGCCTTTACGATCATGGCCGCGCTCAGCTTGGAGGCAGCCGGGTTTGCCGAACGCGGCCAGGGCTGGCGGCTGGCATACGAAGGGGCCATCGGGATAGACGGCGACATTCCTATCAGCACCATGGGCGGGCTGAAGAGCCGCGGCCACCCCGTGGGCGCGACCGGCATCTATCAGGTGATCGAGGTCGTGCAGCAGTTGACCGGCCGCGCCGGGGCCAATCAGGTCAAGGGCGCGCGGCTGGGCATGGCGCAAAATATCGGCGGCAGCGGCGCCACCATCGTCACCCACCTCTTGGGTGTCTAGGCGGCGCAGACAGCCATGCTGGCTAGACCGGAGCGCGCTACGTCAAATGAACGAACGCGCTCCGGCTTTTTTCACTCGCCGTCGAGCGCAGGGCCGGCTAAGCTGGCTAGCAGACGAGGCTTGGCGTGGAGAGCTGCCTTGATGCGGCTCTCAAAAGCTCTCAAAACCTATCAGCGCCCTCTTGCACACAGGCTAAATTTGCCAACCGAGCGCCTGGGCGCGATGGAATGTCCATGGAGTTGGCGATACCTGCCAAAAGCTATCAGAAATTGCGTAGGGCTAAACCGATAGCAAATGGCAACCTTCGTTTGCTACACTGCAAACATTGAATGCGACGCTGCATCAAAAAAGCAGTCGTATCAGAGAGTGGTCAAGATCAAGCTAGATCAAGATAATGTAGAGCAGCCGCACGCGCTGCGGCCCGGTTCCGGTGTCATTGCAGCCGGCATCAAACACGAGGAGAACGTTTCTAGCATGCCAATTCCAACTCTATGGCGTAACAAGAAAGCACGCTATAGTCTGCAAGGCGAGATTTGCCCCGCCTGCGAGCGCCTGGTCTTCCCGCCGCGCCGCCTCTGCCCCTATTGTGGCCGCGAGGCGGAGGCGCACAGCCGCTGCGCAGAGGTGACGCCCCGCCGCGAGCTTGTCTTTAGATTGCCCCAGCCGGCTGAATGGGCCGCAGTAGGGGATGACTGAAATGGCGCTGCCCAAGCAGACCGAGCTGGCCGGCTTGAAGCACAATCTCAGCGGCCACGGCGAGGTCTACACCTTTAGCACCATGTACAACGTGCCAAAGGGGTTTGAAGACCAAGCTCCCTATACGGTTGCCATCGTCAAGCTGGACGAGGGGCCGATGGTCACCGCCCAGTTGACCGATGTCAACCACGACCAGGTACAGATCGGGCAGCGGGTAGAGATGGTCACCCGCAAGCTCAAGGAGGATGGGCCGGAGGGCCAGATCATCTACGGTTACAAGTTCCGGCCCGTCTTAGCCCGCAGCTAACCCGTCCTGATCCAAACGATCTCTGCGCCGCCTATGAAGGCGGCGCAGTTTTTTGGCACTTTTCACCGCGCGATTCAGGGTCGACAGATCGACGGCGACCTGCTATAATCAGCGGGCAACAGCGTATCATCCTCTATCATTTACATTGAATCATTTGGAAAGGGGCGCGTATGTCCATTTCGTATCCCATAGGCCGCCGCTTTGGATGGGCACTGTTTACGGCCCTGCTGCTGGTCGGCATCACCGTGTCAAGCGCGCTGGCTGGGGGGCCGCCTGCCGGCGCAGCCTCCGGCGAGGAGGAGGCCCTAGAGGCCCCGGCGCTCACGATCAAACCTGTGGTCGCCCCGCGCCGCTCGCCGCCGCCCATCCCGCACTCCTCGGTGCTGGACCCGGAGACGATCGAGAACTTTATCCAGTCGGAGGGGCTGCGCCCGCAGTCGGAAGAAGCCGCCGACGCCGCCGAAGCGCAGGATGTGGCCGGCGAGCCGGGCGTGCTCCAGACGGTCACCTCAATTGCTAACGGCATCACCCTCTTCGAGCCGGAAAATGTCTGTAACGACTTTGACCGCAACAGCCGGTGGGAGGGCGAGGTCTGGACCAGCTACTATTCGGGGTGGGGTCCATTCGCCGCCGACGACGGCTACTTCCAGGCCAAGAACGTCACCTTCGACCGCGAGCGCGTCGTGGGGCCGGGCAGCGAATATGGCTCTAGCCATGCCTCGATGAAGATCGCCAGCAATCAGCCCTATGACGCTGGGGTCATGAGTCCGGCCATCGACGTCGACCCAGGCGACACCGTGCGCGTGCGCGTGGCTTATTTGATCTACAACCACGACACCGAGGG
>QEUY01000625.1 GCA_003577365.1 Chloroflexota bacterium
CGGGATGACTCACGTGCTGGTCTTTGTTTTCTCCCTCTGGCCTTTGCGTCCTTTGCGGTTAGGAATTCTGCTTCTTCCATTCCTCGTATTCGGCCCAGCCCTCGTCGTTGAGTGGGTAGTACTTGCGGATTGAGCCGCCCTCCAGCAGCTTGATGCGGCTGAAGACCTCCCACTCCTCATGCGCCAACGTCGCCTCGGCCACCATCGGGGCCATCTTGGCGGGGACCATGACTGCGCCGTCGTCGTCGGCGATGATGATGTCGCCGGGCATCACCAGCACGCGGCTGCAGGCGATGGGCACATTGTAGGCCCAGGGGAAGAGCGTGGACTGTGACGCATAGTTGGGCGTCACGCCCTTGGTCCACATCGGCACGCCGAGTTCCTGAATCTTGGGCCAGTCGCGCACGCAGCCGTCGACCACCACCCCCGCGCCGCCGCGCCCCTTGAAATAGGTGGTGAGCATGTCGCCCATGCAGCCGGTGTAGGGGTCGCCCCAGGCTTGGACGACCAGCACGTCGCCTGGCTCGACGGCGTCGAAGACGCTCCACAGCGCGCTGACCTTTTCGGACTGCTCCTGGCCTGTGCCGGAGGCGATGTCCTCGCGCTGCGGCATAAACTGGAGCGTGACGGCGGGGCCGACGACCTTGGCCCCCTTCATACGCGGGATGGGGCCGTGGATAAAGGTCTGGCGGATGCCCATCCTGTGCAGCGTGGCGCTGGCCGTGGCGCTGCTCACATGGGTTAGCTGCTCCAGCAAGGCTTTGTCGGGGCGTTGATAGGCCGGGCCGACGATGGGCAGCCGCACATTGTCGGGCATGGGCAGTTTGACGTCGTACTTCTCGCTTGGCCGTGCCATGGGGAAACGCTCCTAACGTGATGGGTAAGGGTTACGTTGAAAGGGATCAAGAAACTCGGTTGTCAGCGTTCGACGATGACGGCGTAGTGGCCTTCGACATAGGGGAAACGCTCGCTGACGTTGTCGGCCAGGGTGACGCCCAGGCCAGGCCGCGCAGGCAGCAGCAGATGTCCCTCTTCGATGGCAGGCGGCTCGGCCAAGACCCCCCACTGCAGCGGCCCTTGGATCATGCACAGTTCCAAGACACGCGGGTTGGGGAGCGCGGCGACGAGGTGGGCGTTGGCCATCGCCATCAGCCCATTATGCCAGCTATGCGGGCAAAGGGCTACTCCGTAGCGGTCGGCGACTTCGGCGATGCGCATGGCTTCGCTAATGCCGCACCAACCGGCGTCGGGCTGGACGATGCCATAGGCCTTCTTTTCGAGATAAGGCCGGAACTGTTCGAGCGTAGTGTACTGCTCGCCGCCGGTAATGGGCAGCGCCACCGCGGCATTCAGCCGGGCGTAGCCATCTACGTCGGTCTGGGGGATCGGCTCTTCGAACCAGGTGAAGCCCAACCGGTCAAGTTCTTTGGCAATGGCCAACGCTTGGTCTTCAGTCAGCCGCTGGTTACCGTCAAGCATCAGCTCCATACGCCCGCCGACCGCCTGGGCCAGCTCGCGCACCAGCCCCAAGAAGCGATCCACCGTTACGCCGTCCCAACTCCACTCGGTGCCGATGCGAAACTTGAACGCGGTAAACCCCTGGGCAATGTACTCCAATGCCTCGTCGATCAACTGTTCGGGGCGGTCGTGCCAGTCGTAGCGGCAGCCGCTGGAAGCATAGAGCCGCACGCGATCGAGCGGGTGGTTGGTCAGCAGTTCGCTGACGCGCTTGCCTTCGATCTGGCCTTTCAGGTCCCAGAGCGCGCAGTCGATCCCGGCCACGGCGCAGCAGTCGATCCCGGCCACGGCGCAGTCATATGCCGCCGAGCGCCCGTTGGGGTGCGGGGTGGCAGCGGGGTTGCGCGGGTCTTTGCCCACGATCTCTGGCGCGAGCCAATCCACCCATTCGGCGATGCGGCGCGGCACCCCGTAGGCGCAGGCTTCGCCGATGCCGGTCAACCCTTCGTCGGTGTGGATGGCGACGACGGCGCAGTCGGCCTTGATCGTGCGATAGCGGGCAGTGATCCACTGGCGCTCCAACTCGTGCGGGCGCGACAGGCAGAGGGTCTCGATGCCGGTGATCTTCATCTGGAATTCCTTCAGCGGGCAGGAGCGGATGATTGGTTGGTCGGGCCGATGACCGGCGAAAGGGCCGGCAGATCGTTTGTTGTGCTAACGGCAAGCGGAGACAGCCACTGCATGGCGGCTGTCTCCGTTCAAGTGAATCTGTGCGGGCGGCTTAGGACGGGTTGGAACCCCTGTCCGGTCGATCGGCAGGTTTGGGTTCATGCACAGGGTAGATCGGTTGATCTTCCAGCACGCTGCCGACCCAGTCCAGATCGCAGATGGCCTCGATGCCGTCGGCGGTGGTCTCGACGACGATAAAGCCGAGCGCGTTGCCGGCGTCGGTGACGCGGCGTCCGCCGGTTTCGGCCAGCACCTTGTCGATCTCGGCAAAGGTCTGCTCGGTGCGCTGCCGGGCCTCCCGGATGATGGCCTGGCGTTCTGCGCCGCGCGGCCTGCCTTCGCCCTGGCTCACCATATAGGGCGCAGGCATCACGATGGCACGCACCTGCTGTTCGCACGGCATCGCCGCCAGCCGCTCGGCAAACTCATGGCTGATCTTCGATTCTTGTCCGTCAGTATGCCATTCCATCTCTTCTCAAGCTCCCTCCTCCGGCTAGGAGGTCAGCGCGGCCAGCGCTTCCTCGGGCCGGACCATCCCATGCCCCCAACGGTTGTCCGGGCGGCGGTTGGCGCCGCCTGGGTGGGCCGCCGTCTCCTTGAGAACCCGGACGATCTCCGCGACCGGGGCCTTGGGCTGCGCCGCCATCAAGAGCGCGGCCACCCCGGCCACATGCGGCGCGGCCATCGACGTGCCATCCATATAGGAGTAGTAGTACGCGCCGTCGACGCGCAGCGTCGGCGGGATGGTCGAATAGACCTGCACCCCCGGCGCGGCCACGTCCGGCTTGGTCACCAAGGCATTTGGCTCCTGGCCTGGAAAGACCAGGCTGGCGCCGCTGCTGAAGAAGGCCACATCCACGCGCGCGCGTGAGTGCCGCTCTAGCGCGCCCACAGCCAGCGCGTTATAGGCGTTGCCGGGCGAACTGCTGTTGCCCTGGTTCTCGTTGCCCACGGCGACGACCGGAAGCACGCCGTATTGGTTGATGAGCACGTCGAACACTTCGGTGAACATCGGCTCGTAGTAGTTGAAGCCGAGCGACATATTGACAATGTCCGCACCCTTCTCAATCGCCCAATCCAGCCCTTCGAGCAGCGTGCGCAGCGTGGCATCGCCCACCAGCACGGCCGCGACCAGCAGATTGGCTTCCGGCGCAACCCCAATATGGACGCCCTCCGGAGTCTGTCCGCCTGCAATTGTACCACAGACGTGGGTGCCATGCGCGCCGGCGTCGAAGGTCGGTTTGGCGGCGATGCGGCGGCCCAAGGGGTCGATGATCACAAAGTCGGAGACGCGCTTGTCCAGGGCCGGGTGGTCGCCAAAGACGCCGGTATCGAGCACGCCGACTTTGACGCCGGCCCCTTGGGTCTTGTCCCAGACCGGGGCCACGCCCAACTGCTCCAACCCCCAGGTATAGCCTTGGCGGGCCTCGCTGCGCGCCAGTTCGTCGAACGAGACGGCCTGGGGTTTGATCAGATGGATCTTCTGGTTGGGCATAATGGCGATCACGTCCGGCTGGCGGGCCAGCGACAGCAGCGTGCGCGGCGTCACCTCCACGGTGATCACCGGCAGCGCGCTGTGCCCGATGGGCGAGATGCGCAGCGCCTCATCGCTCGACTCTCGATAGTCGTCGAAGATACGGCTCTCGATCTCGCGATGGCGTGTGGCCTGGGCCTCGGCCTGGCGCAGCCGCCCGGAGACGTCGCGCAGCCGGTCGGGGCCGGCGGGCTTGGTCTCTGGGGCTTGATAAATGACGACCGCTTCATGTTTGTCGCGGCGCCTGCTGTCGGCAAGGTAGGGTTCAAAAGCAGGAGATATCTTGTCTTCAGGGTGCAAAGGCGCTCCTTCCTCCGCCGTTGTGACGGGCGGATGGTGGTGTGTTGAAAAAACGCGAACTAGTTGAACTCATCCGAGGCGCTGGGCGCTTGCGGATGCAGCCACGCAGCTCGCCGGTCACGGGCGCGGAAGTAGGTGTATTCCGTCAAATTGGGCGGCGAGACATTGCCGTCCGACGGGTAGTGGGCGATGGCCTCCTCGACAATATCGATGCCCAGCCCCGGCGCATCGGGCACACGCATATACCCATTGACAATGGTGGGCTGCGGCTGCATCACCTCATAACGCTGCGGCACGTCATCCTCCAGATGCTCTAGGATCAGGAAGTTGGGCAGCGTGGCGCAGAGATGCACCGCAGCCATCTCGGCCACCGGCCCCAAGGAGCCGTCGTGGGGGGCAAAGGTGATGTAGTGCGCCTCGGCCATGGCCGCGATCTTTTTCATCTGCATCAGCCCGCCGGCGCGGCCGGTGTCGGGCTGCACCACGTCGATCAGCTCACGCTCGATCAGTTCACGCACGCCCCAGATATGGGCATGGCGTTCGCCGGCGGCGATAGGCAGGTTGACGGCGGCGGCGACGCGCGCCAGCGCATCGACATCTTCGGGCGCGACCGGGTCTTCATAGAAGAGCAGGTCATACTCCTCCAACGCCTGGCCCATGCGGATGGCGTCCTTGGTGGTGAGCCAGGGCGGGCCGTGGATGTCGACCATGATGTCGACGTTGGGGCCGACCTCGCGGCGGATCGCTTCGACCTTGGCCAGCGGGTCGCTGACCCCGCCGGTCTTGAGCGCCGTGAAGCCGCGGTCGACCAGCTCGCGCGCCCGCTCGGCGGAATGGGCGTGGGGATAGAGCCGCACGCTGTCGCGAATCTTGCCGCCCAACAGGTC
>QEUY01000626.1 GCA_003577365.1 Chloroflexota bacterium
TTTGCACCGGGCGAGACCGCGAAGACGTTCACGGTGGCGATCCTGAACGATGCGCTGGATGAGACGGATGAGACCGTCAACCTGGCGCTGAGCGACCCGACCAATGCCACGCTGGGCACGCCCTTTGGCGCGGTGCTGACGATCCTCGACGACGACGACCCGCCGAGCGTGGCGTTTAGCCAGGCTGGGTTCAAGAAGGGTGAACCGGCAGGCACGGTTGCAATCGAGGTGAAGCTGAGTGCCGCCTCCGGCCAAGTCGTCACCGTGGACTATGCGGTCACAGGCGGCACGGCGGAGCCTGACAATGACTTTGGCAACGTCAGTGGCACGCTCAGCTTTGCGCCGGGCGCGACCAGCGCCTTCATCGACCTGACGCTGATCGACGACGCGCAAGACGAGCCGGATGAGACGGTCATCCTGACGCTGAGCAACCCAGTCAACGCTACGTTGGGGACGCCCAAAGACTTTACGTTGACGATTGACGACAACGACAAACCGGGCAGCACAGACTACAAGGTCTATGGGCCGGTGATCGTCAAGGAATAGAACGACTCGCTCGAACTGTCTCAGACAGTGTTGTGTTGCACAGAGTTGGGGGACTGGATACAACGGCGTAGCCGGTTCCCCAACCGCTGTACTCAGGATTGTTGGGCAGATCAAAGCCTATCAAGCAAAGACTACCTTACAAAGACTACAAAGACTACAAAGATTCTGCTGCGCAGGGCCGTGTAGCGCCGTGAATGCAGTGCCACCAATGCAGTGCCATGGAGGTGAACATCATGACTGCCGATAGATATCTTTGTGTGTCTGATGACGCTGCCTTTTCTGCTCCCGATCTTTCTGATCTGCGCGCTTTTGATCTGGCTGGACGACCCCGGCCCGGTCTTTTTCAAGCAATGGCGCACGGGCAAAGGCGGCGCGCGCTTTCGTATGTACAAGTTCCGCACCATGGTCACCAATGCCGAAGAGTTGAAGCTGAAATATGCGCATCTCAACGAACTGACCTGGCCGGACTTCAAGATGACCAATGACCCGCGCGTCACCCGCGTCGGGCGCATCCTACGCAAGACCAGCCTGGACGAGATGCCGCAGATCATCAACGTGCTCAAGGGCGATATGAGCCTGGTCGGGCCGCGGCCCACCTCGTTTGATGTCAGCACCTATTCGCTGCGCCACACCGAGCGGCTGGAAGTCGTGCCCGGCATCACCGGGCTGTGGCAGATCAGCGGGCGCAGCGACATCGATTTCGACCAGCGCCTGCTCTTGGACATCGAGTATATCGAGCGGCGCAGCCTGTGGTTCGACATCCAGATCTTGTTCCGCACGGTCATCGCCGTGTTCAAACAAGAGGGCGCTTATTAGGTCCTGTGAACCTGGTAGCAATCTGAGTAGCAATCAAGCGCAAGCATGGCGGCGGCCAATGGACTGACAGCGACGTTCCCGCCGCCATGTGTGTTTCAGCGCCTATCTTTCTTTTGTCGCCTGTCTGTTCATCGCTGCCGAATCTGATTAGTCATTAGGAAGGGTACTCATGCGCGTCCTCGTTATGGGAACCGGCTATGTGGGGCTGTCTCACGCCGCGGTGTTGGCGGAATATGGTCATGAAGTCTATGCCTACGATATCGATCAGGTGCGGATCGCGGCCTATCAAAGCGGCGAAGCCGCCCAGATCGAACGCTATGTCAACGAGCCTGGCTTGTCGGCGCTGATCCGCGAGAACCTGGAGCGCCGCCTGTTTTTCCGCACCGAGATCGGCGACCTAGCCAACAGCGCCGAGATCGTCTTTTTCTGCATCAACACGCCGTCGCAGCCCGACGGCTCCACCGACCTGAGCAACTATTTGGCCGCCGCGCATCATCTGGCGACGCTGTTGGTGCAGCGCGAGCCGAAAAACCGGGTGCTGTTGGTGACCAAGAGCACGGTCCCCATCGGCACGGCGCGCCTGCTGCAAGAGGTGATGGACTATCACGCCGTCGAAAATTTTGGCGTGGCGTCCAACCCTGAATTTCTGCCTCAAGGCAATGCCGTCGAAGGCTCGCGCCGCCCCGACCGGGTGGTGGTCGGCGCCGATACGGCGGAGGATTTCCAGTTGCTGCGCCACCTGTACGCGCAGTTTGTCAACCATGTGCGCATCCGCTATCTGGAGACCACGCCGGAGACTGCCGAGGCGATCAAATATGTGAGCAACGCCATTCTGCTCACCTATATCTCCTTCTGGAACGGCGTCGGCGCGCGCCTGGGCGAACGCTTTGCCAACATTCGCATGGAGGACCTGCGCAGCGGCGTCACCAGCGATGGCCGTATCAGCACCTGGGGGTCGTATGTCAGCAACGGCGCGGGCGGCAGTTGTCTGGATAAGGACATCCTGTCGCTGATCTATCAACTGCACCAGACCAGCACCCCGACCGACCTGCTGCGTGCGGTCTATCAGATCAACGGCTATCAGAAGTCCTATCTGCTGGATCGCGCCGCGCAGGAGATGCAGTTCGGCTTTAACCAGAAGACCGTGGCGCTGCTGGGGCTGGCCTTCAAGAAGCGCACCAATGATATGCGCAATTCGGCGGCGCTCAAGGTGGTGGAATCGCTGTTGGCGCGCGGGGTCAAATCGATCCGCGCCTATGACCCGCTGGCGAACGACGAAGCCCAGCGCACCTGGTTCAACCCCGACAAAAACTATCTGTTTGAGCGGATCGTCTACTGCCGCACCCCGCAGGAGGCGCTTGCGGGCAGTGACGCGCTCTTTATCTCGACTGACTGGGAAGAGTTCCGCGGTCTCTCGACGGTCATCCAAGAGACTGTCCAGCCGCCCTATCTGATCATGGACGGGCGGCGCATGATCTCGGACCATGACCAGCTCGTCGCCAAGGGCTATGACTATATTTCGGTCGGGGGGCCGGCACAGCAATCGGCGCGCGCCGAGGCGGAGATGCCCCTGCGCCGGGTGCAGGCCGGCCGCAATGGCGTCAACCCCTATGTGAACCATGCGCTGTCAAGATAAGCGTGAATGCCGGCTGTGCCGTCGGGGACGACGCTACAGCCGGCCACTGTATACAAGAGCCGTATACAAGACTGGTTTGGGGGGGCTATGCGACGACTCTATTGGCTGAGCATCTTGGTTATCTGTAGTACAGCCCTGAGCACAATCCTAGCCGGCTGTTTTGGAGGCGCGAGCGAGCGGCTGCAATCGCTGGCGCGCGGCGGCGGCAAGGTTGTCTGGGCGCCCGCTGTGATGAACCCCGGCGAGGCCCCGCTGCAGCCGTTGACCGCGCTGGAGATCGCCGGTCAGATCGGCGGCCAGATGCAGGGGATCGCCGTTCAAGGCGGCTATGCCTATATCGGCGTGGGGCCGCGCTTGGTCATATTGGACCTCTCCGTCCCCGACCGTCCCACGCTCGCGGGCCAAACCTCCATCCTGCCCGGCTTGGTGCATGCGGTCACGGTCGAGGGCAGCCGCGCCTATGTGACGACTGAAGACGGCGACCTGCGTATCGTCGACGTGACCGACGTCACGCGGCCCAGGGATGTCACGGCGGAGGCTGCCGACCGTCCGCGCGCGGCACAGGCTCTGCCGGAGATCCGCACCGCCGTCGCCAATGGCCTGATCTACCGGGCCGCAGAGCGGGCGGGCCTCCAGATCGCGGAGGCCGCCAACCCCGATGTGTCTGTGGGGAGCTATACCGCATTGGAGAGTGCGGCCGATGTGCAGGTGGAGGGCAGCACCGCCTATGTCGTGGACCCCTGGTCGGGGCTGCATCTGCTGGATATCCAGAACCCGGCTGCGCCGCGTGAACTGAGCC
>QEUY01000627.1 GCA_003577365.1 Chloroflexota bacterium
TAGAAGGCGACCCAGGCGGCGACGAGCAGAACGGCGGCCAGCCACAGCCCATGCGAGCGCGGGGGCATGGCACGGCGCAGCCTCCAGGGTGCGTTGATGGCTACGGTCATCTCGGTGTACGCGCTTTCCCGCCTCGGCGCATCAGTCCCTGCTTATGCGGCGTTGCGCTTGGCGATCTCAAAGGCGTCATCTTGGGGATCATAGCCCAGGATGGCGCGGGCGGCGCTGATGTCCAGCCGCTTCCAGCGGTTGTTGGAGACGCCGTGGAAGATGCGGTAGTCGATCTCGTCGGGCGCGTCGACGGCGCAAGCCACCAACCGCGCCAGGTCATGATAGGTCAGCGCGATGTCGAGATAGGGATGGT
This sequence comes from Chloroflexota bacterium, assembly GCA_003577365.1. GTDB lineage: Bacteria > Chloroflexota > Anaerolineae > Caldilineales > Caldilineaceae > QEUY01. The sequence continues at coordinate 365 of QEUY01000627.1, forward strand.
CGATCTTGATGTCCGGGCTGTTGCGGTCGACCACCCAGCCAAAGCGCAGACAGATGCAGGAAAGATCGGTCTGCGCCGCATAGCTCGACGCCACCGCTTCGCCCCAGACCTTGGTGGCCCCATAGAGGTTGATGGGGCGGATCGGCATGTTGATGTTCACCTGCACGTCGTGGGGGTAGCCGAGGACGGCGTTGACGCTGCTGGCGAAGATGACGCGGCGGCAGCCGGCCTGGTGCGCCGATTCAAAGACGTTGTAGGTGGCGATGACGTTGTTGGGCAGGAGGCTTTCCCAAGTGGCCTGCATGCTGGGGTCTGCGCCCAGATGTACGACGGTGTCGACGCCGTCGCAGAGGGCGCGCACGGCGTCGAAATCGGACAAGTTGGCCTGGTGAAAGGGATGGCCGTGGGTCTCGGCGGGGGCGCGTACATCGCTCAAGATCAGGTCGTAGCGACCGGCCCATTGGGCGGTGATGAAACTGCCGATGCGCCCGGCCGCGCCGGTGATCAACACGTTGCGTTTCATAGCGGGTCCTGTGCTTTGGGTTCCTCGTTGTTCGGAGAGCAAGCGCCAAGCAAACACGTCAAACAAGTGGAGCGGGACGCGCGCCGCGCGTCCCGCTCCGCATCAACAGGTCTAGGCGAACCAGCTTGTGCCGGGATACTGATACTGCTGCCCTACGGTCTCATCCAACTCGACGCCGATGCCGGGCCGGTCGGTCAGGTGGATGTAGCCGTCCTTGATGATGTCTTCCTTCTCCTGGATGATCGTCGTCCAGTAGTCGCGGTGCAGCCAGTGGAACTCCAGCACCATGAAGTTGGGCACGGTGGCGCAGACATGGGCCGAAGCCAGCGTGCCGATGGGCGAGGAGACATTGTGCGGCGCAAACGGGATGTAGTACAGCTCGGCCAGGTTGGCGATCTTGCGGCATTCGGACAGCCCGCCGCACTTGGGGATGTCGGGCATGATGATGTTGACCGCCTGCTTTTCGATCAGCTCGCGGAAGCCGTGGCGCAGATAGAGGTTTTCGCCGGAGCAGATCGGGGTGGAAGTGGACTCCGTGACAGTCTTCATGGCGTCGACGTTTTCGGCGGGCACAGGCTCTTCCAGCCACATCAGATGGAACTGCTCCAGGTCGCGCGCCAGGCGGATGGCGCTCGGCACGTCGAGCCGGGTATGCACGTCACAGGCGACGGCGATATCGCGGCCCGCGGCGGTGGTCACCATCTCCGCCAGCTTGACCATGCGCTCATGTTCCCACTGGAAGGCAGTGTGGTTGAACTTGTCCTTGCTGAAGCTGGCCAGCTCGACGTTGTGTTTGTCGCCGTAGGCGTGGATGTCGAGGTCGATCTTGAGGGCGGTAAAGCCGCGCTCCAGGACATTGTCCACCACGGCCTTGACCTCGTCGAAGTCCATGCCCGGCTCGACCTGGCAGTCGGCATAGACGCGGATCTTGTCGCGGAATTTGCCGCCCAGCAGCTCATAGACCGGCGTGTTGAGCGCCTTGCCCTTGAGGTCCCAGAGCGCGATCTCGATGCCGGTCAGGGCGGTGATGAGCGCGCCTGCGAAGCCGCCGTCGAAGACATAGGCGCGGCGGAACTCTTCGAACAGGGCGTCGATGGCAAACGGATCGCGGCCCACAAAGCGCGGCGCAATCTGGTTGATGATGGCGATGGCCTGCACCCCGCCGTGGACGCATTCGCCGATGCCGGTGACGCCGGCGTCGGTCTCGACCTTGACCCACAGGTGCATGCCGTGGCCGCGGGTGGCGGCGGTCTTGATGGAGGTGATTTTCATCGGTCTCTTCCTTTGACAGTCGGTTGCTTGCCGGCCAGCCCTTGACTGGCCGAGGAGTTACCAGTCGATGGCCGCGCCGTCGTCGGGATGATAGCTTTCGTGGTTGCGCCAGTCGTGCCCGATCTTATCCTGCATGGCTTCCTCGTCCAGTTCGATGCCCAGGCCGGGGCCGGTGGGCAGTTCGAGATAGCCGTCTTTGAAGGTGAAGGGGTTCTTCAGATAGCCTTCGCCAAAGGTGGTGTGCTCTTGGGCGAGGAAGTTGGGGATCGAGGCGTCCACATGCAGGCCGGCGGCCAGCGAGATCGGGCCGAGCGGGCAGTGGGGCGCGATGGCGGCGTAGTAGGCTTCGGCCATGCCGGCGATGAGGCGCGCTTCAAAGATGCCGCCCGCGTGCGAAATGTCGGGCTGGAGGATCGAGGCGGCGCGCTTTTCGAGGATCTCGCGGAAGCCCCACTTGGTGTAGATGCGCTCGCCCGTGGCGATGGGCAGGTGGGTCTTGCGCGCGATGTCGGCCATCACGTCGACGTTTTGGCACTGCACCGGCTCTTCGATAAAGAGCGGCTGATAGGGTTCGAGCGCCTTGATCAGCAGCATGGCGGTCTGCGGGCTGACCGCGCCGTGAAAGTCGCAGGCGATGTCGATGTCGTTGCCCACGGCCTCGCGGATGGCGGCGAAGCGTTCGACCACGGCGTTGACAAAGCCGGGCGTCTCGACGATGCGCGCCGGGCGCGGGCCTGCCGGGCCGGTCTTGATGGCGGTAAAGCCCTTGGCGACGGCGTCCTTGGCGTTCTGGACCGCCTCTTCGGTGGTTCTGCCGCCGGTTCCCTTATAGACTTTGATGCGGTCGCGCAGCGGGCCGCCGAGCATTTTGTAGACGGGCAGCCCGGCGGCCTTGCCCGCCAGGTCCCACAGGGCATGTTCGACGCCGGAGAGCGCGCTGGTGAGCAGCGGGCCGCCGCGATAGAAGGCATGTTTGTACATGGCCTGCCAGTGGTGGACGACGCGCGTCGGGTCTTTGCCG
>QEUY01000628.1 GCA_003577365.1 Chloroflexota bacterium
CCCTGGGCATCGCTCACCACCAAGTCCATGGCGAAATGCACGCCTGCATTCGACCCCAGCGGCGTGCGCACCTGCGCCGCCGCGCGATAGGATATAGGCAGGGCCTGCGCCAACCAAGCCGCCACAAAGCGCTCGAACAGCCGCTCCATATCCACCACAAACGGGATCATCTCCTGGCTGCCCGGCTGGTGACCCGGCCCCGCCGCATCCAAGAAAAAGCCGCACAGCGCATGCAGGGCGCGATAATCCTCGTTGAGCCGCGTATAGCTGCGCCTGCGGCAGGCTTCGGCGGGTATGGGCGTCAACGTCGTCTGCGCCGCGACCAGCCGGTAGGCGCGCTGCACGGTCGCATGGCTGGCCGGCCCGCACAGCCCGCTGCGCAGGATCGTGTGCAGCGTCCAGCCCAAAATGCGGTTCTCGGCCACGTCGGCCGTCATCTCCTGATAGGCGCAGGGCAGCGCCGGGGTATGCGGGCGGCGCACCAGATCGGGCAGCAGCAGCCGCCCGCGCAGCGGCGTCACGCGCCCGCTCTGCTCCAGATAGGTGCGGTACAGCCCCTGCCGCGCCCGCGCCAGCACGCGCCGCGCCAAGATCGACGCCAGCCGTTCATAGAGGCCGGGCAGCGATTCCACGCCAAAGCTGCCTTCCAGCACCTGAAAGCTGCCCAGGTCATAGGCCACCTCCAACATGCCGAACAGGTCACGCAGCGCCACCTTGGGCAGGAGCAGCAGCCCCAGGTCGCGCGCCGCCGGGATATAGCCTGCCCAGCCCTGGCTAGTCAATCGCCACTGGCCGCCCGTCCGAAACGAAGGCGGCTCCACCTCCACCTGGCTGCGATAGCGCCGCCAGAGCGCCGCCGCCGCTTCCTCGCTCACGGCCGCGGGCGGCAGCTCCAGCGGCACATATTCCACCAGGCGATAGACCGTACGCGGGCCGCGCCGCGGCAGCGTGCTCATCGCAGCAGCTCCTCGGCCACAGCCTCCCAGCGAAACGGCTCCATCTGTTCGGGCTGGTCGAAAAAGATCTCCTCCAGGTACGGCTCGATCTCGGTCTGCCAGATCTCGGCCAGATGCGCCGCCAGGTCGGGGCGCAGGAAATAGGTGATGCCCAGCGCATAGTTGCGGTCGCCGATGGCCGCGTTGATGCGCGCCAGCAGCACCGCCAGCGGCTCCACGTCAAATCCCGTCGCCTGCCGCGCATGGTAGCGGCGCAGCAGGTCCAGATCGGGGTAGAGCGCCAAAAAAGCAAAGCGCCGGCGCAGCGCATGGTCCACCAGCGCCAGCGAGCGGTCGGCGGTGTTCATCGTGCCCAGGATACGCACATTGGCCGGGATGGCAAAGCGCGTGGCGTCGCCTGCCAGCACCACGCTCGCCTCGCGATATTCAAGCAGATACATCAACTCGCCAAAGACCTGGGCCAAATTGGCGCGGTTGATCTCGTCGATCACCAGCACGCAGCGCCCGCTGCGCCCCGCGGCCTGGCGGCAGAACTCGACAAAACGCCCCGGCGCCATCGTATAGGCCAGCCCACCGGCCTGCGCCTGGGGACGGATGCCCTGCACAAAGTCTTCATAGGTATAGGCCGGGTGGAACTGCACCACCTCGACAAAGCCGTCGCCGCCGCCCGCCAGGTGCTGCGCCAGCCGCAGCGCCACATAGGTCTTGCCGGTCCCCGGCGGGCCGTAGAGGATCGCCTGCCCCTTGCGCTCGATGGCCTGCACCCAGCGCGCCAGCAAGCCCTCGTCCAGCCCCGTCGCCGCGGCGCAGGCCGCCAGGTCAAATGCAGGCTGGGGGCGCGCAGGCGGCGCGCCATAGGCGGCACGCGCTTCGGCCACGCCACCAGGCGGCGCAGGAGTAGACGGAGAGACAGGCGCGGCCACCACCGGAGCCTGCGCCGCGCGCACAAAACGCGCCCGGTCGATCTCGGCCAGCGGTTGGCGCGGCCCAGGCGCACCCTGGCGCGGGGTCAGGTCATCCCACACCACCGGGCGGCGGTGGCCCAATTCGAACTCCGGCACATAATAATAGTCGCCCGCCACCGTTCCTAACCCCAAGATCAGCCCGGTGCGGTCGACCACCAGCACGCGATCTCCTTCGCCCAGATGGCGCGCAAAGCGCCAGACGGCCTGCGCGCCCGCCTTGGTGCGTTCGGGGAACTGGGCGATCAGGCTGTCGCGCCGCTGCTCGAACTCGGCCCGGCCCAGCCCGCTCACGTCGCCCAACTCATCCCAGCCCAACGCCACCACCTGGCCTTCGCGCCACTCCGCCCACAGCCCCGGCTCGTCGTCCACGACCATGCGCCAATAGCGCACGGGCCGAAAGACAAAGCGCCGGATCGCGCCCAGCCAATGGCTGAACATGTCGAACAGGTCGCCGGGCCGCAGCGCCAGTTGGGCCGCGGCGCGCTGCAGGCTGGGCTGTCCTTGAACCAGGCCATGCAGAAGGGCATTGGCCGCCGGATAGCCGGCCAACGCCGGGCTGACCGGCTGCCCGCTAAAGTAGCTGAGCGCGGCCCGGCTTTTGGCGTGGATCAGCGCAAAGTCGTCGGGGCGCAGCGCATTGAGGATCGGGGAGAGCATCCCCGTCTGAAAGCCTTTGGTATCGGGCCGCGCCGCAAACTCGGCACAGGCGTCCGCCAACTGGGCTGGGTCCTGCACACAGCGCAGCACAAAGCGCCAAATGGCCTGCGCCACCGCGGGCCACGCCTGCGGCTGCGTCCAGCCCGCGGCCTCATGCCAGGCGCGCAGGTCGCCGGTGATGGCCGGGGCCAGATGCACCCATGCGCCCTGCGCCCGGTGCTGCGCCGAATCGGTATAGGGCAGCAGCGCCCACAGCACCGTATCGGCGATCTCCTCGCCTGCCGCGGCGCGGCCTTGCAGCGCAGTGAACGCAGCCTGCGCCGTGGCGCGCATCACCGCATAGGCTTGGCGATGCTCCTGGCCTACAGGGGTAGGCACATAGCTCTGCAAGAACTCCGCCAGCAGCGCATCGAATTGGCCCTGCCGCTCGCCCTCCACTGCGTGAGTCACGCCCCCCCAATATTCACCGCAAAGCCGCAGAGTGCGCGAAGAAGAGAGAAGATAACAATGATTCTCTCGCCTCTGGCCCTTGCTGCTCTTGCTCTGACCTCTGCGTGCTTTGCGACTTTGCGGTGAACTCTCTGCCCCGTA
>QEUY01000629.1 GCA_003577365.1 Chloroflexota bacterium
CGAAAAGACCGAACGCATCGTCGGCAGGCGCGAGTTTGGGCTGATGAAGAACAGCGCGTTTTTGATCAACACGGCGCGCGGCAAGCTGGTCGACCCCGATGCGCTGCTCGAGGCGCTGCGCAGCCAGCGCATTGCCGGCGCAGGGCTAGATGTCTTCTATGAGGAGCCGCTGCCCGCCGACAGCCCGCTGCACGACCTGCACATGGACCCCCGCTATAACATTGTGCTGACCGCGCACACCGCCTGGCAGGGCCACTGGACCCATGTCCGTGACTCGCTGGAGATCTGGCATAACGTGCTGCGTGTGCTGCGCAGCGAGCCGGTGCAGCATCTCATCTCCGCTTGACCACGCCACACAGGAGAACCCCCATGCACCCCGTACAGTTTGGATTCTGTGTGCCTATCTTTGCCCATCCTGGCCCGCGACTCTTCCGCACGCCCAACTATGCCCAACTCGACGCCGCCACGACATTGGCGATGGCACGCGCCGCCGAAAGCCTGGGCTATGATTCACTCTGGGTGGCCGATCATCTGATGCTCGGCAAGGACGAGGCCATCCTCGAAGGCTGGACGGTGTTGGCCGCGCTGGGCGGCAGCACCCAGCGTGTCAAGCTGGGCATGATCCACCAGGGGCATTTCTTCCGCCATCCGGCGCTCGTCGCCAAGATGGCCGCCACGCTCGACCAGATCACAGGCGGGCGCTTTATCTACTTTGTCGATGCCGGCTATGGCAAGCGCGAACACGTCTGCTATGGGCTGTTCTATCCCGACAGCATGGAAGAGCGCATGGCGCATGTGGTGGATGGGCTGGAGACCACCTTGGCGCTGTGGCAAAGCGCCGCGCCGGTCACCCGTCCAGGCCAGTTCTATGCGCTGCAAGATGCAGTCTGCACCCCCAAACCGGTACAGCAGCCCCATCCGCCCATCTGGTTTGGCGAAGCGCACCCCGCCATCCTGGCGGCCTGCGCCCGCTATGGGCAGGGGTGGAACACCGTGCCCGTGGGCTATCACGAAGTGACGCGGCGCATCGGCCTGCTCGAAGAGGCCTGCGCTGCCGTGGGGCGTTCCGCCCGCGACCTGGAAAAGAGCCTGGAATCCCAAATCCTGATCGCGCCTGACCGTGACGGGCTGCGCGGCCAACTGCGCGCCATGCTCGACCTGGCCCGCGCCGGGGACACCCCCGCCGGCGAGATCGACCCCGGCTTGGCCGCGTTTGTGGCAGGCGAAGCAGATGATCTGCCCGCACACCTGGCCGAGACCTGGCTGGCGGGCACACCTGACGAGGTCGCGGCGCAGGTGCAGCGCTACCTTGACTTGGGCATCACCCATTTTCTGCTCTGGTTTATGGATGCGCCGGATCGGGCCGGGCTGGAGCTGTTCGCGCGCGAGGTCGCGCCGCGGTTTCGGGGATAGTGCAGAGATAGTTCACCGCAAAGGGCGCAAAGGACGCAAAGGCCAGAGAAGAACAAAGGCCAGAGAAGAAGTGGTGGCGCTGTGCCCCCACTTCGTGAGCAGTAGCCAGTACGGACACGGTATACCGTGTCCGTACGTCAGTAGTCAGTGATCAGAGACAGGGCGCGCCTATGCACACTCGCTCTCGCCCGCCTTTCTCTGACGGCTGGCTACTGACGTCTGATTAATGACTGCCAGCGACTGACGACCCGCTCTAAAATAGCTGCATCAAAAACAGGACGATCGCCATGCTGCGCCTGTGAGGTCACCCGCTGCGGAACGCTTCGATCACGTGGCCCAACAGCCGCACAGCGGCCTGCGGGTCCGGCCCCAAGGGTGGGCCAAAGCTGAGATGCGTGACGCCCGCCGCGACCAGCGGCTGCAACCGCTCCACGACCTCCTGCGGCCCGCCCACCACGCCGATCCGCAGCATCCGCTCATCCACCAGCGCCACCGCCCTGGCCTCGTCGCGCGCCACCATCATCGCCTGCTCGATGGGCGCAAAGTCCTGGCGCGTCAGCCCCAGCCGCGCCCAGATCAACGGGCTGAGCGCATGGCCGTAATAGGCGATCTTGGCGGCCAGCGCCTGCCGCGCCGCGTCGGGGTCTGCGTCCAGCGAAACCCAGATACACGCCGCCAGGTCCAGCGGCGGCAGCGACGCGGCGCGTTTTTCGACCCCCTGGTCGATCAGCGGTTTGACCCCAAAATAGTGTTCGGGCGGAAAGAGCAGCGGCAGCACGCCGTCGGCGATCGCGCCCGCCAGCGCCAACATGCGCGGGCCAAGCGCGCCGATGTAGATCGGCGTCCGCCGCGGCGCGGCCGCACGCAGATAGGCCTCCCCGCCCCAGCGCAGGGCTTGGCCTTGGATCGCCACCCGCTCGCCCGCCTGCAAGCGGCGGATGGCGTCGACGGTCTCGGCCAGCAGCGCCAGCGGCGCGGTCTGTTCGATCCCCACCCACTTGAGGAAATCGGCCGCGCCCGCGGCCAGCCCCAGGTTAAAGCGGTTGCCGCTCACCTCGTCCATCGTGGCGGCGAACATCGCCAGTTCGGCAGGATGCACGGTGTAGGGGTTGAGGATGCCCGACCCGATCTGGATGCGCCGTGTCGCCTGCGCGATCAGGGGCAGGATCACCAGCGCGCTGCGCAGAAAAAGGTCGTTGGAGAGCCAAAACTGGTCAAACCCCACGGCCTCGGCGGTCTGCGCCAGCGTCACCAACGCTGCGGGCGGCAGGTCATTGTTGAGACGCAGACTAAAGCGTACAGTCATTGAGCGTCATGAGAGATTATCTCGCCGCCGACGATGGCGTCGACCTCCATCTCGACCAGATATTCCGGCCCGACCAGCCGCGCCTCGACCAGCGTATTGGCCGGGCGGATCGCGCCAAAACGCTCGCCATGCACGCGTGCTACCGGCTCCCAATGGCTGATGTCGCTCACAAAGACGCGTGTGCGCACCACATCCTCCAGGCTTGCGCCCAGGCTCTTGAGCGCCGCCTCGATCTTGGCGATGATAAACGCCATCTGCGCCGCCGGGTCGCCCACGCCGACCAGCCCGTCGGGGCCGGTGGCGGTTGTGCCGGAGACATAGATATGCTCGCCCACACGCACGGCGCGGCTGTAGCCGGCGAGCTCCTCCCACACCGTGCCGCTGCTCACCTGCTGGCGTATGCGTTTTGGTTCCGATGTACTCATCGTTCCTCCTCATCAATTCA
>QEUY01000630.1 GCA_003577365.1 Chloroflexota bacterium
TATCCCCCTGCGCGCCGGCTAGGTAACGGTCTGACAGAATCGTCGCCAGCGCCGCCAGCGCCGCCGCGCGATCGCGGCGCAATTGGCGGCTGCTGATCCCCAGCGTCTGGGCAACGGCGGGCACGTCTTGACCTTCGACATAGAGGCCAAAGAGAACGGCATAAGCGCGGCGTTCGAGGGCGCGCAGCCCCACGTTGTCGCCGGGGTTGAGCAGTTCGATGGCGTTGAGCAGGATGCGCCGCGCCTCCTGGGCGCGGGTGCGTGTGCTGCCTGTGACGCCCTGGGCCAAGCGCGCCGCCAGGGGGTGGCGCTCCAGGTAGGCATGGTCATAGAGGTGCGTCAAGGCATCGCGCAGTTCGCGGATCAGCATCGGCTCAACGGCCAACGGCGGTTCGGATGACATAGGCGGCATGGGCCGATCTTAGCTCGGTTTGACGGGGGACGCAAGCACGTCCGGCCTCATATAGGGTCATGGGGGCGCACACAGCACGCAGACCCCCAAAGGGTTATCCCCAGCGCGGCCAAGTTATCCCCAGCGCGGCAGCTTCATTCTCTCTGGAGGGCCAAAGTTATCCACAATTTTGCGGTTTTTTTGCTTCCTGCTTGGCGATCTAGGTTGGCACTCTGCCTGCGCGTGCGGGGCATGATTAACGCCAAGGGTTGCAGCCAGGCGAGCGCGCCTCATGCAGCCGCGAACGCTTTGACGCGCCGCGACAGGCTGTGCTATGATGCTCACGCTCATGCCCAGGAATGTTGTCGAGTCTGTGCTCGATGTGGCCCCCAGCGAGTGCGCCCGCAATCGAGCCGGAATTTGTTAGCGCGCCCCACGGCGCAGGTAGCCTATCGCATGCCCATCATCAAACGATACCCAAACCGCAAGCTCTATGACACCGAAGCTAAGAGCTATGTCACATTGGACCAGATCACCCAGATGATCCGCGACGGCAGCGACGTTCAGGTGTTAGATCATGAGACAGGGGAAGACCTGACCAATCTTACCCTCACGCAGATCATTCTGGAGCAGGAAAAGAAAAGTGACAGCGGGTTTGTGCCGCGCGCCCTGCTCACAGGCTTGATCCGCACCAGCGGGGATACGCTGGGCCATGTACGCCGCTCGCTGCCGGGGTGGCCCGCCAGCCGCGAAGCCGCCCTAGAAGAACAGGTCACGGGGGCGCTGGACCAGGGGCGGCAGATGGTCGACGCGTTGCAGACGTTGCTGCGGGTAGACAGCCGGGTAGACGACCTGCTCCACTTGCTCAACTTGCCCACCCAGCGCGACATGCGCCAGCTTCAGACGCGCCTCGACGAACTGAATGCACGCTTGGAAGAGCTGCTGCAAGAGACACACGCCGCCGGCTCACATCCAGAGCCGCAGCACGGCGCCGGCACAGACCAGCAGAACGGGTAGTTGGGCGCGGACACGCCGCGCAGTGCGATAGACAAGCCGATCAGCATGAGCAAAATTGCCCTCGTACTGGCAGGTGGCGGGATTACCGGAGCGGTCTATGAGGTCGGCGCGCTGCGCGCCATCGACGACCTGCTGCTCAATCGCCGCATCAACGATTTCGACGTCTATGTAGGGACCAGCGCCGGCGCCTTGATCGGCTCCTATATGGCAAACGGCTATACGCCCCGCGCCATCATGGAGGCGATCGACAATCGTCACCCCGAGCTGCGCGCCCTGCGCGTGGGCGATGTGCTCACGCTCAACTTTGAGGAAATGGCGCGCCAGGCGCTGGGTCTGCCCAAGCTGTTGTGGCGCACCGGCGTGCATGTCCTCACGCGCTGGCACGAGCTGGCGCTGTCGGATATTGTGTGGGAGTTGTCGGCGCTGTTGCCCGGCGGGCTGTATGACGGGCGCGCCCTGGAGCGTTATGTCCATCAAACGCTGAACGCGACCGGGCGGTCGAACCAGTTCGACGCGCTGGCCAAAGAGCTGTACATCGTCGCCACCGAGCTGGACACCGGCGACCGCGCCGTCTTCGGCAGCAATCTCACGCCCGACGTCCCGATCAGCCTGGCGGTGGCAGCCAGCAGCGCCGTGCCCGTGCTCTACCGCCCGGTGCAGATCGGCAACCGCGATTATGTAGATGGCGGGCTGCATGGCGCGGCCAGCCTGGACCTCGCCATCGAGGCCGGGGCCAAGCTCGTCGTCTGTATCAACCCCATGGTTCCCCTCAACTGCACCGGTTCCCGTTTCGACGAACACTATATCCGCCGCCACGGCCTGCAGGCGATCATCAACCAGACCGTGCGCACCCTGCTGCACAACACAGTGCGCTATCATGTCAAGAACCTGCGCGCCAAATATCCCGATGTGGATATTATCCTGATTCAACCCAACATGGACGACCAGGCCATGTTTACGGTCAACCCCATGCACTACGCTACCCGGCTGCGTGTGGCGGAACATGGCTTTGCCAGCGTCACGCGCGGGCTGCTGCAGAACTTCGACTACTTCCAGCATATCCTTTCGCGCCACCAGATCGAGATTTCGCAGCGGCGTGTCGTCCGCGAACTGGCGCAGCTAGACAGCGCGCCCGACCGGCTCGCCGCAGCCGAGGCGCTCCTGCTGCAGCGATCCTTTGCCCGCGCCTAGCGAAGCGATCAAGCGCAGAGGGCGCAAAGGACGCGAAGAGGAGAGAAACTAGAGAGCGTAGATAACGAGTCATGGGGCGCGCCCCTGGGCAAATTCCGCCAAATAGGCCGCCAGCGCATCCATCACCGGCGTGGCCTCGCCCGCAGGCGTAAAGAGATCGCCGGTCGGATAGAGCCGGTCGCCGGCGCTGAACCAGACCCAGCGCTGCACCAGGCGATAGCCGTCGGCAGGATAGCCCATCTCCGGGTCACGCAGATTGCTGAAAAGCTCAAAGCTGCCGATCATAAAGCGGCGCACTCGCTCAGGGGTAAAGCCGTATTCGGCGGGCATGAGGATGCCATATTCGCTGATCCAGAGCGGCTTGTCCTGCTGTCCATGCGTCTGCATCCAGCTACGCATGCGGCGCACCTGAAGCTCGACCAAGGCCAGGTTGTCATGGTCGTCGATGCCCCACGCTTCGCCGCTCTTCGCTTCCACGCCCGGCGGCACGTCCACCCCCCAATCGCCCGCTTTCTCTTGCAGCACAAAGGCATGCATATTCCAGACATCCACCGGCATCTTGATCTGGCTGACGCCGCCGATGGCGATCTGTGCGCTGGGGTCAGCCTGTTTGATCGCCGCATAGGCGGCATGGTAGGCGCGCGCATAGGCAGCGGCAGGCGTGTTGTCCTGCCAGCGGACATCCGGCTCATTGCCGATCAACCAGGTGCGGCCCGGCAGGAGGCGCGCCGTCGCCGCCAGCCAGGCCGCGGGCGGCGCGAGGTCGCCTTCGTCCACGCGCACCATGGGCGCAAAGTGCATCCCGACCGCGGCGTCATCGGGGATCACCAGATCGTCGAGCGTCAAGGCCGGCGCCTGTGGCGAGGCCAGCCAAGTCGTCGTGGTGTAGCCCACTGACCAGTTGAGATACCAGCCAGGTCGATCCGCCGGCCAAGGATACTCCAGGGGGCTGCGGCCATCCGGCACGCCCACGCCGGCACGCCAGCGCAGGCTGCCGGGCGCGGCCAGCGGGGGTGGCGGCGCAGGTGTCGGATGCACTTGGGTTGCGGGGTCGCGACCCGGCGTGGCGTCCAGCACACTCGCCGGCATAGGGGCTGGCGGCGTGGGGACGAGCGGCTCCCGGTAGGGGGTCTGCAGGGGGCTGACAGGCTGAAGCGGCGCGAGACAGCCGGCGAGCAGCAGCCAGCCGAGCAGCCCGTACAGCAGCCAAACCGGGGGCCGGGTCATGGCACGGGCGCGCCGTCCGAAGCGGCGATCAGCGTGCGCGCCTCCGCCATGCCGGTCTGGCAGCGGT
>QEUY01000631.1 GCA_003577365.1 Chloroflexota bacterium
AGCAGGTGCGGCTTTACGGCTTGGACGGCACGCTGGAGGTGGATTTCCGGTTTGGCAACTTCGGCGGCGCGCCGCCGACGATGATGGTGCGCGGGGCGCGCGCCGGGGCGGACACATTTGACGATCTGCCGATCCCGGCGCGGATTTGGGGCGCTGTCCACCCCGACGACCCCAACGCGGTCTTTAACATCATGCCCGCGGGCGACCGCTATTTTATCGACTGCATCCTGCACGACCGGGCTGTGACGCCCAATTTTTGGGAAGGGGTGGCGGTGCAGGCGGTGATCGACGCGGCTAAGGAGTCGCAGCGCAGCGGCTGCTGGGCCGAGGTCGCGCCGGCGCGTGGTTAGGTGGTGGGCGCGCCGCAACCTGTTGGGTGGGTACGCGACGGGCGTGCTGGTTGCGACGCTGGCGGGTGCGGGGCTGCGTTTGGCGGCGCTGCCCGCCAAAAGCGTCTGGCTGGACGAAGCCTTCAGCGTGTGGATGGCGCAGCACCCACCCGCCGAGCTATGGGCATGGCTGGTGCGGATCGACCATCATCCGCCGCTCTACTATCTGCTGCTGCACGGGTGGCTGGGCCGGTTTGGCGACGGGCCGGCCGCGATCCGCGCCCTCTCGGCGCTGTGCAGCACGCTGGCGATCCCGCTCTTGGCCGGGGCAGGCCGGGCGCTGGGCGGGCGGCGGGTGGGGCTGGCAGCGGCGTGGATGCTGGCGCTTTCGCCCTGGCAGGTGCGCTATGCCCAAGAGTCGCGTATGTATGGGCTGCTGACGCTGGCCGTGGCGGCGGTGTTTTATGCGGCGGCGCGCCTCTTGACCCAACCAGCCTCCCGGAAGCTCGAACTGTCGCCGTGGCTGCTGCTGGTCGCGAGCCAGACCGCGGCCATGCTGTCGCATAACACGACTACGGTGCTGCTGCCCGTGGCGCTCAACGCCGGCATGGCCGGGGCGTGGGGATGGGCGCGGCATCCGTCGAGCTTGCCGGGGCTGCGGAGCCGAGGGTTTGTGGGGCACTGGATTGCGGCGCAGATCGGCGCGCTGCTACTGTGGGCGGTGGTGTGGCTGCCAGGGTTTTGGCGGCAGGCGCAGGTGGTGGATGCGCGCTTTTGGCTGCAGCCGCCGGCGTGGACTGACCTGGCTGAGTACGGTCAGATGCTGGCCGCCGGATTTCTGCCGGTGGGAAGCCTGCTGGGGTGGGCGGCGTTGGTATTGGTGATGGGGCTGGTGATAGGCGGGGTCTATGCTTGGCGTGACACGCCGGGCAAACTGGGATTTGTACTGGCGCTGTGGCTGATCCCGCCACTGGTCGAACTGGCGGTGAGCGTGCGCCGCCCGCTCTTTCATCTGCCCAGCCTGATCTGGACCGCGCTCCCGTTTACGCTGCTGGCCGCGGCGGGGTGGGTGCAGTTGGCGCGGCGGCGCGCATTGGCCGCGGGCACGGCGGCGCTGCTCCTGCTCGGCTGGGGCCTGGGGCTGCGCGGCTATTTCGTGGACTTTCACAAGGAACGTTGGGACTTGGCCGCGGCGCATGTCGCCGCCGCGGCCCAGCCGGGCGACCTGGTGCTGTTTAACGCAAGCTGGGTGCAGCTTCCCTTTGCATACTACCTGCGCGATAGCGGACTTACTTTGGCGCTGCACGGTGCGCCAGTAGACCTCTTTGACCGCGGCGAGTTGGAGCCGGCGATGACCGCGGCCGATCTGCCGGCGCTGGCGAGCCGCGTGCAGGGCCGCGACCAGGTCTGGCTAGTCTATTCGCACGCCTGGTACACCGACCCGGGCGGCCTGATCCCCGCCGAACTGGAGCGCCATTTTGCCGCGGTCGAGACCTTTCGGCTACCGGGGATCGAGGTGCGCCACTATACGCGCCCCCGGTCTGCGCTTCCCCAAACTGCGCGCTAGCCCAAGATCAACTTGACCTGTTGCGCCACGGCGCAGCCCAACTTGGCATGCTCGCCGACCTCGAAGTGGATGCCGTCGAGGTCGCTGGAGGCGCATCACACCGGGCCAGCGCACGTCGAGCGCCAAGCGGCCCCCCGTGACCGGGTCCGCGCCCCAGATATTGGAACCGCCGTAGCAGAGGGTGGTTTTCATGCGAAGCCCTTGCGCTTGGTGGGGATGGGTAGGGCGGATCAGCGCACCTGGATATAGAGATAGGGGCGCTGGCTCCAGGGCATAGGCCGGCCACGCCCGATCACCATCAATTCGTACCAGTCGTCGCGCGCCAGGGTGATCTCGGCCGCCGCGGCGGCCTCGGCGATGTGGTCGGGGTTGGCCGTGCCGACCAGGGGGATCACGCCGCCGGGAAGCTGCATCAGCCAGGCCAGCGCCAGTTGGCTTGCGCTCACACCGTAGGTCTGCGCCATCGCCTGAAGCTGGCTCACCGCGCCCACTTCGCGCTGCTGCTGCCAGTCGTCGTGCGCGCCGCTGCTCTGGCCCGCCAGGACGGCTTTGTGCAGCGGACTCCAGCAGAGCAGGCTCATGCGTTTTTCCAGGCAGATCGCGGCCAACCCGGTCTCCAGCGGTTCCAGATGGAGCAGGCTGAACTGGGTTTGCAACGATTCTAGTCGAATATAGGCCGAGAGGGCGCGGATCTCGTCCACGCTGTGATTGCTGACGCCGGCGTGGCGGATCTTGCCTTCGGCCTGCAGATCCTCCAGGGCGCGGGCGGTCTCTTCGGGATGGGTCAGATAGTCGATGCGGTGCGGTTGGTAGAGGTCCAGGTAGTCGGCGCCGAGCCGGCGCAGCGACGCTTCACAGCTTGTCTTGATATAGCGCGGCGAGAGATCATAGGCCTTGTAGGCGTAGTTCGGCTCCATGCCCTGAAAGACGATGCCGCACTTGGAGGCGAGCACCACTTGGTCGCGGGGGATGCCGCCGGCGGCCAGCGCTTCGCCCAGGATTTCCTCCGACTCGCCGCGGCCATAGACGTCGGCGGTGTCGAAGAAGTTGATGCCCAGGGCGAAGGCGCGCTGGACCGCGGCGATGCCTGCGTCGCGGCGGGCTGTGGTCAGGCTCATACAGCCAAAGGCCAGGGCCGAGACTTGAATACCGGTGGTTCCCAGTTGCACGGTTCGCACGAAGACGCGTCCTTTCGGTGGTCAAGCGCATTCAGGGGTGCGCCGGAGGGTGGGCCAGCCTTGTCTGGAGCCAGGCGCGCGGCCCTTCCAAACAGTTTCGTCCATGGGCCGGCTTCGGGTAGAATGGGGGCATTGTACCTTATTTCCCGGCGCTCGACCAGCGCCGACCATCGTCCTAGCTCTGGGATCATAGCCCCATGTCCGCACCCAATGCCCATTCATCTGTGCCTGTGTCGGAGATGCCTATCGTGGCGTCGCCGCTGGAGGCAGAGCAGATCGCACAGTTGTTCGACCGCCTGCGCCGCATCGACGGCGTCGACATGCGCCAGGCGCGCGTGGTGCGTGCGCCGCTGCGTATTTCGCCACTGGGCGCACACATTGACCATCAACTCGGCATCGTCACCGGCATGACGATTGACCGCGCCATTTTGCTGGCCTTTGTGCCCGCGGCGGATGGCCGGATACGGATGGAGAGCCTGAACTTCGCCGAGCCGGCCTCGTTCGACCTGGGCGATATTCCACCGGCGCGCAAGGGCGACTGGGCGAACTATGTGCGCGGGGCGGCGCTGGCCCTACAGCAGCGCCATGCGCTGCGCCGGGGGCTGACCGGGGTGGTGGGCGGCAGCATGCCGATCGGCGGGCTAAGCTCGTCGGCAGCGGTGACCATCGCCTATCTGCTGGCGCTGGAGGCGATCCACGACCTGGCCGTCGACGCCTATGAAAATGTCGAGCTGTGCCGTTTCAGCGAGAACCGCTACATCGGGCTGAACAACGGCATCTTGGATCAGTCGGTCATTTTGCACAGCGCGCAGGAGCATCTGACGCGCATCGACTGCCAGTCGGTCGAGGTCGAGCGCGTGCCGGTCGGATTGGATGCCGCCAGCCTGCGCCGGCGTTTTGAGATTTTGGCGGTCTATTCCGGGGTGAGCCAGGGGCTGGTCGGCACCGACTATAACAACCGGGTGGCGCAGTGCCGCAGCGCGGCGGAGCAGATGTTGGCGCAGGCAGGGCTGCCGATTCCCGCGGACGCGCGGCTGCGCCATGTGCCGGAGGAGGTCTATGCGGCCTATGGCGCGCGGTTGGACGCGCCGCTGCAGCGCCGAGCGCGCCATTTCTTTGGCGAGATGGCGCGCGTGCACGCCGGGGTGGAGGCATGGCAGGCGGGCGACTTGGTGCGCTTTGGCGAGCTGGTGACCGCGTCGGGCGAAAGCTCGATCCGCTGGTATGAGAGCGGCAGCCCGCAGTTGATCACGCTGTATGAGACCTTGGCGCAGACGCCCGGCGTCTATGGGACACGTTTTAGCGGCGCAGGGTTCCGCGGCAACTGCATCGCCTTGATCGACCCCGCCTATCGGGAGAGCATCGCCGCGGCGGTGCACGCCGTCTATCCCAAGGCGCACCCGCAGGAAGCTGCGGCCTACAGCATTCATTTCTGCCGCCCAGATGGCCGGGCCGGGTTGATTCCGGCAGCCACCCCTGAGATGCCGTCACGCGAATAGCTAGAGAGGACGGCGCGGTGCAGGCGATCATACTGGCCGCGGGCAAGGGGACGCGGCTGCAGCCGTTGACGTTGACGCGCACCAAGGCGATGGTCCCGGTGGTGGGCAAACCGCTGGTGCAGCGCGTGCTGGAGAC
>QEUY01000632.1 GCA_003577365.1 Chloroflexota bacterium
GGGCTGCTTTTTGCCTCCCCCGGCTGTTGGGAGGTGACCGGCCATGTGGGCGGCCCGGCAAGTGATAAGATGAGCCGTGCGCTGACCTTCATCACGCTGGTAGTGGCCGATGCCGCGCCTGCCCCTGCACGCTAGGACGCCACACTCTATCCCACGCTATACCCTCTGCGCCTATCCCGGCGCATCGCGCCGTGGTGCAAAATCAAGTAGGCTATTGGCCTGGAGCCATGATCCGTGCCTGCGGCCCGCGTCTGCACGCGGCGCCGCTTGGGTCGTGGCGCCGCCATGGTGTCGATGGGGCAAGCGCAACGCTGGAATGCACGGGCTTGCCTCCTGTCGGGCCGTGTCTTCGTGCCAGAATTCCCACTGTGAACTGAGGTAGACAGGGGTAGACGCGGGGCGCGGAACATGATAGAGTAAACGGAAAGGATCGAAGCAATGAAGCAATGCAATCCCTCCAGGGCAAGAAGATCGCCATTTTGGTTGAGGATGGTTTCGAACAGGTCGAGTTGACGTCGCCGCGCCAGGCGTTGGAAAACGCCGGCGCCCAGACCGACATTGTCTCCCCCAAGCAGGACCAGGTGAAGGGCTGGAACCATACCAACTGGGGCGACACCTTCCAAGTGGATGTGCCGATCGAGCGTGCCAAGGCCAACAACTATGATGCGCTGCTGCTGCCGGGCGGTGTGATGAACCCCGACAAGCTGCGCATGAACAAACAGGCTGTCCAGTTTGTGCGTGATTTCTTCGAACAGAAGAAACCCGTGGCCTCGATCTGTCATGGCCCGTGGATGCTGGTCGAGGCCGGCGTGGTCCAGGGGCGCAAGGTTACGTCGTACCCATCTTTGCAGACCGACCTCAAGAACGCCGGAGCCAACTGGGTGGACCAGGAGGTCGTCGTGGATCAGGGGCTGGTCACCAGCCGCAACCCCAATGACCTGCCGGCCTTTAACCGCAAGCTGGTGGAAGAAGTTGCGGAAGGGGCACACGCCCGCCAACGCGCGTAACTTGCCGTGAATCGGCCCAGTCGTGCCTGCGATGAGCCGATGCGCGGGGCGGTGTGGATGTCCCTATCTCATAATCTACAATCCAGCAAGGAAGAGAGGCAAGAACGATGGCGACGATTCTGTTGATCATTTTGGTAATCCTGCTGTTGGCGGCGATCCCCGTCTGGCCCTACAGCCGCAGTTGGGGCTATGCGCCGGGCGGACTGCTCGGCGCGATCCTGATCATCGTGTTGATCTTGTGGCTGCTCGGCTATTTCTAGAGCATTCAGACCGTCTGCGCGCGCCACCGGCGCGGGTCTAGCGGCTGCACAGCCGGCAGTTGGCCGCGCTCGGTTGGGTGTGTTCAGTGAACCGTTTGCTCAACGGCCATTCGCCCTCCTTGGCTTGCCCTCCTTGGGTGGTAGGGGTCATCCCCTTACCTGCCCAAGGAGGGCGCTTTTTTGCGCGGTGCTTGCCGTCTGACCGGCGCCTTGCTGTAGCGCCCCTGTTTGTATCTCTGCTTGTACCCGGCTCGCCACGTCAGCCCGTCCTCACCAATGCCTTTGCTGTAGCGCCTCTGCTTGTATCTCTGCTTGTACCCCCTGTCTGTGAGCGGATGCATCGCCAACTGCGCTTGGGTTGGGTATGCTGGCGTTGTGAGTCGTAAGCGGCCAGGGCGATCAACCAGCCCGGCCAGGCGTGATTCACGTTCCGGCCCACAGGGTCCGGAACCGATTAGGACCTCGTGTCAGGATCTCGTGTTAGGATCTCGTGAGGTCACACAGACAGCTTTGCCAAGGGGAGAGACAGATGAACAGCGATATCTTTGAAGGCAAGTGGAAGCAACTGCGCGGCCAGATCCAGCAGAAATGGGGCGATCTGACCAACGACGATTTGGACCGGATCGGCGGCGCGCGCACCGAGTTCGAGGGGCTGCTGCAGGAGCGGTATGGCTATACCAAGGAGCGGGCGCGCCGCGAGGTCGACGACCTCATCCGTGACCTGTAACCCAGACAGCGTACATATTTTAATACGCGCCGGGAGCGTCGAGTCGCTCCCGGCGTACCTTTGAGGAAGGTTCCTATGCCATATGACACTCTGCAAGATCTGCCGGACAGCGTGAAAGACAACCTGCCCAAACACGCCCAAGAGATCTATCGTGCGGCCTTCAACAGCGCCTGGGAGCAGTATGACCAGCCCGAAGAACGGCGCGACAACCGCAGCCGGGAAGAGACGGCGCACGCCGTGGCCTGGGCTGCGGTTAAAGATAAGTACGAGAAGAAGGGTGACCGTTGGGTCGCCAAGTAGCCCCTAAGCAGCCGGCCCCAAGCAGTCTGCCCAAGCAGTCTGTAAGGTCAGCGCGACCAAAGCGGCTCGCGCAGCGGGCCGCCAAGGTCGGGCTGGCTGTAGAGATAGCGTTCCACGTCGGGCGCGCCGCCGCTCTCCGGCATGCGGTAGAAACCATCGGGGCCGCTGAAGCCAATCCAGCCTTCTTCGCTCCAGGTGGGGTGGTCGTAGGGGCCGCCGACCAGCCGGCGCGCCCGGCCCCCTTCTGCCGGAACCACCCACAGGGCCGCGGGCGTTAAGTCGCGCGCTGAAACAGTGCTGCTGTAGATCAGGCTGCGGCCGTCCGGCGACCAGGCCGGGAAGCGGCAGGCCGAGGGGCAGCGCTCATCCGCCGGCCAGAAGGTTGCCGTCTCGACATCATAGATATAGACCTGCCACGTGCCGTCCACATCCGACATAAACGCCAGTTGCGTGCCGTCGGGTGACCAGGCGGGCGCGCGGCCCACCAGACCCAAGTCCACGCTTTCACCTGTTTCCACGTTCATGCTCCACAGTGCACCGCTCTCTTCCACTGGCGTGCCTGCAGGCGCTTGGCGATAGACGATGGCGCCGTTGATACTGGCTGCCGGTTCGGTCTCGTCGAGGCCGGGTGTGGCCGTTAACTGGACCGTCTCTCCTTCCTCGCTCCACTGGTGCTGCCCGAAGGGGATCTGGCGCGCATAGAGGTCGTAGCTGCCCGCCACAAAGGGAACCCAACCGGTGTCCGGGTCCGGTTCGCCTTCGACGCAGTTGGACGTATAAATCAGCCAGACGCCGTCGGGCCACCAGGCGGGGTTGGTGGTGTCGCATTCGCCCAAATAGGAGCTGTAGAGGGTAGAGCCGCTCTCCATCGACAGCGCCGCCACGTTGGCGCTGCCCGGTTCGCCCTCGGCGAGGGCCAGCCGCCAGGGCACAGGATTATCGTCATACGGCACTACCGTAAAGCAACTCGACGCGCTGTCGTCGCCAAAGTAGGCAAAATAGGTGGTGTTGTCCTCCAGATAGCCCGATGGGTCCACGCGGTTGATCAGCATCAAGTGATAGGTTCCGGGCGGCGGCGCGGTATAGCCCAGCCGCAGCGTCCCATCTGGCGCGGTGTGGACCACCTGCTCGGTCACCAGATAGCCGTTGAACATGCGCTCTTGATAGAGCGCCAGGTGGAGATCCGCATCGGGAGGCAGCCGCGCCCC
>QEUY01000633.1 GCA_003577365.1 Chloroflexota bacterium
CGAAAGCCGTAGCCCCTCCGGCACGCTCAGCCGGATCTCCGAATGGGCCGCCCAAGGCAGGTCGGCGTCGGGCAGGTCTTGCGCCGTCACCATCACGACGCGGATAGCTTGCAGCGCCGGGTCGCCGCGCATGGCCTGCAACACCTCCAGCCCATCTATACCGGGCATCAACAGATCGAGCAGCACCAAGTCGGGCCGCCGCGCCCGCATCCGTTCCAACCCCTCTTGCCCACCGCAGGCTGTCTCGATCGAATAGGGCTGCGGCGCGGCGCGCACCATGCGCGCCAGCAGCTCGCACAACTGCGGGTCGTCGTCCACCACCAGCACGTGCCTCACATCCGCGCCATAGTCTGCCAAGATGGCGTGGATTTGCTCGCGCGCGATCGGCTTGACCAGATAGCGGTCGACGCCCAACTGGCGCGCCACATGGCGTGTGGAGGGCAGCGGGCAGGTGATGAGCGGGACCGGCAGCGCAGGCAGACCGCCGGCTGCGTCGCTGCAGACAACGGCCCGCGGCAGAAAGGTCGCCACGGCCTCGGCCAAATCGGCCTCCTGCACATGGCGCACCTGAAAATGCTGCAGGTGGCGCTTGAGAAAATGCGCGCCCATGGGTTCGCCGGTGAGCGCCAGCACCACCGGCCCATGCCGCGCCTCTTGCTGGCTGCTCAACAGGGGGCCGGCGGCGGGGCCGGCCAGTCCCCGGCTCTGTGGCGGCGCGCTGGGCAGCGTAAACGAGAAGCAGCTCCCCTGTCCGACCTCGCTTTCCACCCACATGCGCCCGCCGTGCAGCTCGACAAAGCGGCGGCTGAGGGCCAGCCCCAACCCGGTCCCGTCGTACTGTTTGGCCAGTTGCGCGTCGACCTGATAGAACTCCTCAAAGACCAACGACCGATTTTCGGGCGGGATGCCCGGCCCGGTGTCGGCGACGTCCACTTGCACGGCGTCGCCCACGCGTGCCAACCGCAGATGGATACTCCCCGCCTGGGTAAAGCGCAGGGCGTTGCTCAGCAGGTTGAGCAGCACCTGGCGCACGCGCAGCCGGTCGAGCAGCACCGGCGGCAGATGCGGCTCGACCTCGACGTGGAGGGCGATGCCCTTTTGCGCGGCAAGCGGCGCGATCAGGTCGACGACCTCGGCGCTCAGCGCGGCCGGTTCGGCGCGCTCCAAAAAGAGCGGGAGGTGCTGGGCGTCGATCTTGGAGAGGTCGAGCACATCGTCGATCAGGTTCTTGAGATGCTGCGCGCTGCGATAGATGCGGTTGACGTCGCCCATGAAGGGCCGCGGTACGGCATGCACGCCGTATGATTCGGGCGACAGCGCGATCGCCTCGCTGAAGCCGATGATGATGTTGAGCGGCGTGCGCAGTTCGTGGCTCACATTGGCGACAAACTGCTGTTTGGCGCGCTTGGCCTCCTCGGCAGCGGTGCGCGCATAGGCCAACTGCACGCTGAAGCGTTCCAGCCGGTAATAGGCGTTGTCCAGCTCCTTGAGCGCCTGCGCCAGTTCGGCGCGATGGCGGCGCGCCTGGTCGGTGAGCGCGTGCGCCTGGTCGTAGCTGTTCCAGGCCCAGGCCAGCGCCAAGATCAGGTTGCGGTTGGAGAGCCAGGCGACGAGCAGCGTCAGCCAGAGCGAGCCGAGCGGAGCCAACAGGTCGGTGGCGGGCCGGCCCTGGCCGGCGGCCAGGGTCACGCCGGTCAGCCACAGCGCCAGCGGCAGCGCGCCTGCCAGCCCCAACAGATTCATCGTCAGCAGCAGCAGCATGGCGATGAGCGCGATCAGCGGGCCGTGGCTGAAGTAGAGCCAGACAAGCAGCGTCGCGGCCAGCGCCAGCCCGGCCAGATAGACGAGAATGGCGCTGCGCAGGTGGCGGCCTGCCAGCCGGTGAGCCAGCAGCGCCGTGCCGATCACGGCCAGCGTGGCCCAGCCCAGCAGCGCGGGCTGCACTCCGTCGACGCGGCTGACCAGCAGATAGGCGTAGAGCGCCAGCAAGGCGGTGGGCAGCGGCAGCCAAACAAATAAATGGCGGCGCAGGTCGGCCATCATATCGCCGAGCGGCGGCAGCGCGGCAGGTGTGTCCATAGGGTTGTGCTCTGGGTTAAGGTCTACAGGTTTCGGGCGAGCCTGAGACACCGGCGTGCGTTTGATTGTAGCCGCTTCGTGCCAAAATCGACAGTTCGCGGCGAGGGTGTGTCCACTTCGCGGCCAAACTGTGTCCAGATTCGGGTTGTGGCGGCCCCGCGACCGTGCTATACTGAACGCCACTTCCCGGCTGTCCGCGTATCCAAGTGTGTCCGGCAATCCAGCGTTTTGGCGTGTCCGCCCTGATGCGGCAGCGTTGCAATGTGCCGCAATATGACTTCATCATTGGGATCATTGGGCGGCGTGGTGCGTGTCTGTGCGAAGACTCCTCGGCACGCCCGCCTAGCCTGTCTGTTTGCCCGCGCTGCACCGTCTTGTTTCCTGCCCCGACGGCATCTATCAACGTTTGTGATCAACGTTTGTGATCAACGCCTGTCTGCTCCCACTCACGTTTCGTTCAAAGGAGGAACCCGGTTATGCTGCCCAGAGTTTTACGACGAGGTTGGGTTGTCCCTTTGCTTCTCTGTCTGGCGCTGGTGGCGACGGCCTGCGCCCCGGCTGCGCCTGCCCCTGCTGCGGGCGGTGAGAGCGCGGGGAGCGAAGCCGCCGCGCCCGCCGAAGGCGGTAAGAAGGTCCTGCGCTTCTACACCTCGAACGGCGACCATGCCCTGGCCGCCAACGACTTTATGATCAACAAGTTCAAGGAGAGCCATCCGGACTTCGAGGTCGAGATCGAATACGGCGGCGACGACTACGCCGACAAGGTCTTTACCATGGCCGCGGCGGGCAACCTGCCCGACGTTATGCTGACCGCCGACATCTACACCGCGCCCTTTGTCGACGCCGGCGTGCTGATGGACATGCAGCCTTTCGCCGATGTGGACGAAGAGATCGACATTGACGACACCTACGAGTCGATCATGGGGTTAGGCCGCGTCGACGGCGACCCCGGCCTCTACATGATCCCCACCTCGTTGGACAACGTGCAGGTCTACTACAACAAGACGATGTGGGAAGCCTCCGGCGCACCGCTGCCCAACCCCGATTGGAGCTGGGATGAGATGATCGCC
>QEUY01000634.1 GCA_003577365.1 Chloroflexota bacterium
CTCTTCAACGGCCTCAGCGTCCAGACACCCAGCGTGCAGCTTGCCGAGGGCATCGTCGTCAACGGCGCCAACACGCTCAAGCTGACCCTGCCCGGCGACACCGGCGCCAAGTGGGACCTGGTGAACCTGGACAGCTATTCGCTGACCTATCCGAGAAACTTCGTCGCACGCGCCGGCAGCCTCTCCTTCAACGCAGCAGGGGCACTGTTCCGGGTGTCGGGCCTGCCCTCCGGCGATGTGGTCGTCTATCGGCTGTCGGGCAGCAACCTGGTGCGCATCAACAACGTGGCCAGTGAGGCGCTCGGCGACGGCAGCTTTGCCGTGCGCTTTGCCGGCACGCCGGCCCCGGCGCAGTATGTCGTCTCCGCCGTGAGCGCGCTCAAGACGCCTGCGATCCAGCCGCAGCGCCCAGCGACCGACATCACCTCCGGCACAGCCGACTATGTGATGATCGCGCACCCCGACTTCAAGACAGGTCTGGCCCCGCTCGTCCAGTTCCACCAGAGCCGCGGGCTAACTGTCAAGGTCGTAGACGTGACCGACATCTACGCGCAGTTCGGCTATGGCATCTTCGGGCCGGAGGGTATCCAGCGTTACATCGCCCACGCCGTGCGCAACATGGGCACGCGCTATGTGCTGCTGGTCGGCGGCGACACCTATGACTACCGCCAGTACCTGGCCGGCGGCGGCATCAGCTTCATCCCCTCGATCTACTCCGCCACCGGCCCTTACACCAAGTTTGCGCCGGTCGACCCGCTCTATGCCGATATCGACAACGACCGGCTGCCCGACGTGGCGCTGGGCCGCTTCCCGGTGCGCAGCGACGCCGAACTGGCGACGCTGATCGACAAGACCTTGGCCTACGCTGCCAAGGGCTATGGCAAGACTGCGGTCTTCGCCGCCGATACCGGCTTCAGCAACGACAGCGAACGCTTCCGCCTCGCTTCGGTGGCCGATTGGGCGACCCAGACCGCCTATCTGGATCAGACCGCTGCCGCCGACGCACGCTCGACCATCGTCAACGCTATCAACGGCGGCGTGGCGCTGGCCAGCTTTGTCGGCCACTCCGGCCCCACGCGCTGGAGTTCGAAGGGGTTGTTTGATACAGCCGCAGCGCTGTCCCTCGCCAACGCCGGCCAACCGACCGCAGTGGCGCAGTGGGGCTGCTGGAACAACTACTATGTAGACCCAACCTACCAGACCTTGGCACATGCCTTCTTGGTCTCCGGCCCGCAGGGTGCGGCCTTCTCGCTGGGTTCTACCGGGTTGAGCTATGCCCTGTCTGAGCGCAACCTGGCGAACCAGCTCATGCCGCAGATGACGCAGCCAGGCGCGACCGTCGGCGAGGCGCTGCTCAACGCCCAGCGCTGGGTCGGCACGAACAAGAAGAACATGGAAGATGTGGTGATCGGCTGGACGCTGCTCGGCGACCCGGCGGCGCAGGTTGTGCAGTAGGTGACCCGGCCACCCAGGGCCATCTGATCTAGACCGGTGAACCGGCTCCCGTACCAGTCCAGGCTAGTACGGGAGCCGGTTTTACGTTTTGGCGCAAGCGAGGCCATGCGGTATGCTGGCCTGGCCGGGTGGGCATCGCCTGCTTTGGGATGATGAGCTGCATTCAGAGCCGTACTGTCTCCCTGGCTATGCCGGCGCGGCGGCTCGCCGTTTGGATGGATGGGAATGAGCGCGATTTTGGCAGTCTTCAACCGCAACGGAGTGCCGCTCGAACCGGGTTTGCTGGAACGCATATTGCGCTCCCAGACGGCCCAGGCGGTCGACGGCGAAGACACCCTTGTGGACGGCCCCATTGGGCTGGGCCGCCAGCATTTTTGGATCACGCCCGAAGAGCAGGGCGAGCGCCAGCCGCTAGTGTTCGCCGCGGCAGGGCTGGCGCTGGTGGCCGATGTCCGCCTGGATAACCGCCAGGAACTCGCCCAGGCGTTGGGCCTTGCACCGGCTGTCGCCGCCGCACACAGCGATTCGCATCTGATCGCGCTCGCCTATGCGCGCTGGGGGACAGACTGCGTAGACCATCTGCTCGGCGACTTCTCCTTTATCCTGTGGGACCAGAAACAGCAGCATCTGTTTGCGGCTCGCGACCCGCTCGGCACGCGCGGCCTGACCTATTATGTCGACCGCTCTTTGCTGGTCGCGGCCACCGAAATCTCGCACATCTTGGCGCATCCGGCAGTGGAGCCGCGCATCAACGACCTACGCGTCGCCCAGTTCCTCAACTTCACCTTCGACGAAGAGGAACAGAGCTTTTATCAGGATGTCCTCTATCTCCCGCCGGCCCATTGTCTGCTGGTCACGTCCGGCGATGCACGCAAGTGGCGCTATTGGGAACTGGACCCGGAGCGGCGCATCCGCTACGCCTCCGACGGCGACTACGCCGAACACTACTATGAACTGCTGGCACGGGCCGTGCGCGACCGGCTGCGCACCACAGGCAAGATCGGCCTGTCCCTCAGCGGCGGGTTGGACTCCTCCACCTTGGCCGCCATGCTGGCGCGCGAAGCAGGCCCAGAGCAGCATCCGCTGCGCAGCTTTTCCTATGTCTTCGACGAACTGACCGGTTGTGACGAGCGCCGCTATATTCAGCAAACCGTAGATCGCCACGGCTACAACGCCACCTATCTGCCCTGTGACGACCGCTGGACCTTCCGCGACTTCGAGCGCTGGCCGGTGCTGCGCGACTTTGTAGCGTTCGACCCGTTTGCTTGGCTGCCCGAAGCCGTGATCCAGGCGGCGCACGCGGCCGGCTGCCGGCTGCTCTTTAGCGGTTCCTACGGCGATGTGATCTTTACAGGCGGCCGCTTCTGGCTGCACAGCCTATTGGCCGAGGGGCGGCTTCTGGAGCTGCTGCGCGTCTTGCAGGCTTCATCGGGCGCGATCCGCTGGCGGCGGCTGCTGGTGGACGACGGGCTGTACCGTTATGCTCCGGCCTGGGCCAGACAGATCGCCAAACAAGCGATGGGCCGCGCCGCCCCGCCGATGCATCCTGCGCTGCACCCCGACCTGGTCCGGCGCACGGCCTGCGCCGCGGCCAACGGCTCCGGCGCTGCACCAAGCGCAGACAGCCGCCCCGCGGCAGCCATCCGCCGCAGCGTCTATCTAAAGCTGTACAACCAGGGGGCAGCGG
>QEUY01000635.1 GCA_003577365.1 Chloroflexota bacterium
CCGCCCCATCGGCTCCACGATCAAGGTAGTGACGCCGTGGGCGGCGTGATCGCAGACCAGATGCAGGATGCGCTCGGTCGGGTCGGGCTGGACGATGGCGTCGAGGATGCTCTCGCGCACATATTTACGCAGCAGGAGCAGCAGCGGCGTCTCCTGCTCCACGCCGCGGCGCAGCTTGCCCGCCACGAGATGGACACGGCCATCGCCGGGCTGGACGTTGAGCAGCAGGTAGCGGCGCCGGCGCTGGGCGTAGACCTCCAGCCCCACCGCGGCGTCATGGGGCAGCACCACCTGTTGGATGCGCCCGCCGGTCAGTTCGCTCTGCAGCTCCTGGGCCACACAGACCAGGGTCAAGGCGTCGAAGTGCATGGGGACAGTATAGCACGGCTGCGGCTATTTCTCAGGGAACCTCTGTCATTCCCTCACGCAGGGGTGCGAAGCACTGCGGAGCGATGGGTCTCTCTGGGATACGCGTCCCAGCGCAGATAGAGATTCCTCGACAGGAGTCCCGGAATGACAGACGAAATGACACTCCGCGTGTCAGAACCTCGGCTCCTTTAGGGCTGGGTGGTTGCCGTGGTATACTTCTGCTCTAGAGTATATTTCTGCTCTGGCCTTTGTGTTCTTTGCGCCTCTTGCGGTGAAAATCTCCCTTGAGTATAGGGGTCGGTGGCGGAACGGCAGACGCAACGGACTTAAAATCCGTCGGGGCAACCCGTGTGGGTTCGACTCCCACCCGACCTACTAGGGGCGGTTCGAAAACCGCCCCTACAAGATGGGTTACGGCATAGGCCAGCGATCAGACCATGGCCTCGGCCAGCGCGCGGTAGCGGTCGATCGTCTGGCCGATGGTCGCTAGGCTCGCATCCCAAAAGGCGCGGCTGCGGATGTCGATGCCAAAGCGCGCCGCCAGGTCGGCGGCGTTGGCTTCGCCGGTCGAGGACAGCAGCGCTTCATAGTCGGGCACAAAGGCCGCCCCCCGCTGGCGATAGACGGCATACAGCCCCATGCTAAAGAGCAGCCCAAAGGCATAGGGAAAATTGTAGAAAGACAGCCCCACGTCGTAATAGTGCGGCTTCCACGTCCACATGTACTTCTGCAGATAGGCCGCGTCCAGCCCGTCGCCGTAGGTGTCGCGCTGCGCCTGTTCCATGATGGCGCAGAAGTCCTCGACCGATAGCTCGGCCTCGGCGCGCCGCGTAAAGACCTCTTGCTCGAAAAGATAACGCGAATAGATGTCCACAATGATCTGCGCCTGGCCGTTGAGGATTGTCTCCAAGATCGCCAGCTCTGCCTGCGGCTCCTGCGCCTGGTCCAGCACCGCCTGCATCACCAGCGTCTCACACAGGATCGAGGCGGTTTCGGCCAGCGTCATGGGCGTGTTGCTCTGCAGCATCGTCTTGCCGGCCCGGTAATAGCAGTCGTTGTGATAGGCGTGGCCGAGTTCATGGGCGATGGTCGAGACACCGTCCAGCGACCCGTCGAAGTTCGCCAGGATGCGGCTCTCCTGCACGGCGGGCAGCCCCATGCAAAACGCGCCGCCGGCCTTGCCCTCGCGCGGCTCGGCGTCGATCCAGTGATGGTCAAAGGCGCGGCGCGCCAACGCCGCCAGGTCGGGCGAAAAGACGGCAAAGTGCTCCAGCACAAAGTCACAGCTTTGCGGCCAGGTGTAGGTGTCGGCCCTGCCCACCGGCGCAAAGAGATCCCACCAAGGCAGTTGCTCCTTGCCCAAAAGCCTGGCCTTGGCCTTGAAGTAGCGCCGGAACATGGGGAATGAATCTTTCATGGCGGCCAGCATCGCTTCCAACGTGGGCCGGTCGATGCGCGCCGCGTCCAGCGCCGGGTGCAGGTCGTCCTCGCGCTTGCGCCGCTGGTTGAGCGTATGGCTGGCCCCCTTGACGCCGTTGAGCGCCGCGGCCAGCGTTTCGCCCACGCTTTCCCAGGCGGCGTTTTCGGCCTCATAGCCGCGACGGCGCGTGGCCTCGTCCGGGTGCGAGCGCAGGTTGATCACGGCGGTGATGGGCAGCGTCTGTACCTGGCCGTCAACCTCGACCGCAGCGGTCAACTGCGAGGTGACGGTGCGGTGCAGCTTGCGCCAGGCCGTGGCCCCGCTCAACGCCAGTTCTGCCGCCAAGCTCTCTTCAGCCTCGCTCATCAGATAGCGCGCCTGTTCCGCCGTCTCGCGCAGCGTGAAGGCGTGGGCCTGGGCCGTGGCGTCACGCGGGATCGCCTCTTCCAGCGCAGGCCCCAGCCGGCCCACCCAGGCCTGTAGCTGTGTATTCAGGGTCTGCACCCGCACCCACTGCTGTTCAAAGGCCGAGAGTTTCTTGGCCGCCAGCCGGTTGCGCGAATCGGTGATAAAAAACGAATAGAGATAGCCGCGCACCGTCCGGCCCAATTCGAGGATGCGGTTGAGATGATCCAAGCTGGCGCCCAGCAGCTCGGCCAGGTCGTCGGGCGGCGTGGCCGCGCCGGTGGGGGCCACGCGTGTGGCGACAAACTGCGCCAGGTAGTCGATCTGGCGCAGGAGTGTCTGCTCGGCTTGCTCTAGCTCTGCCGATTCTAGACTCGGATAGACGTTGGACAGCTCCCAGTGGGGCAGCGGTGTCGTGGGCGATGTCATGGGCGAACCCCTCTCATTTTCTTGCTTGGCTAGGTCTCTTGCTCGGCCATTGAGTTACAGGTGGCTGATCTATCGGACGGTCTATCTGACGGTCTATCTGACTGCCGTGGCTTCGCCTGGGGCCTATTTCCAACCGCTAAAACGGCACGGCCAGAATGGCACAACCTGGGGCGGACCCAGGTCCACCGCCAGCGCGTCCATATTGCTGTTCATGCAGCCATGTACGCTGCTGGGGTAGAGGCCGGTGAGAAAGCTGGCGCGGCTGGGCGTACAGATCGGGCTTTGGCAATAGGCATGAGTAAAGGCCACCCCCTCGCGCACCAGACGGTCGATATGGGGGGTGCGGATGTGCGGGTTGCCCAGGCTGTGGATCGTGTCCCAGCGCTGCTGGTCGGTGCAGATCCAGAGGAGGTTGGGGCGCATGGCGTGACCTTCCTAGCGCGGCGCGATGGGAGAAGGATATGGGGAAATTGTACACCAAAATGCGTCATCCGGCGCATAGGGTTAGGC
>QEUY01000636.1 GCA_003577365.1 Chloroflexota bacterium
CAATACATACGCCTGCATCGCCAGGGCGCGGATGTCCTCCATGCCGGCCAGCCGTTCTTCCACAAAGCCAAAATAGTCGGCGCTGGCGGCGCGCGCCTGCTTCCAATAGGGCACGGCGACATTGCGCAACCGGTTGAGGATGAGCAAGGTGATCACGACAAAGAGGCCCAGCGCCAGCCCCACGCTCACCGCCTCGCGGAAGAGAAGCGCCAGCACGCCGATGAGCAACAACCCATTGGTCAACATCTGGAGCACAAACTGGGAGAAGAACTGGGATAGGGCGTTGATGTCGCCATCGATGCGTTCGATCATCTCGCCCGGCGTGTGTTCGGTGTGAAAGGCCATGTCCAGCCGCAGGCAGTGGCGCGCCAGGTCGTAGCGCAGCAGATTGGTGGCCGTCCACGCCACGCTTTCACCGAGATAGGTGGCGCCCACGGCAGCCACCTGTTGCACCAGGGCAATGACGATAAAGAGCAGCGCCAGCGTGGTCAACGTGTTCATGGCGGCGCCGGCCAGCGCCCCATCGAGAAAGCTGCGCATGAGCTGCGGGTTGATTAGTTGCAACACAATGTTGGTCAGAAGCAGCAGGCCCAGGCCGAGCACGCGCCCGCGCTGGGGGTGGAGGTACTCCAACAGCAACTGCCGGTACTGTTGTAGCGAGACGTTCATAGTCCTCCTTTGTGATGTAACCTATCGGGAAACTTTACAGTCTATACGATTGAAGGGCATGAACACAAATTGGCAACCTCACGAAGAAGCGGCTGACAGCGACCTGGTTGCCCGTTGTCTGGCCGGGGATACACTTGCATTTGCTGCCCTCATCGACCGTCACCGGGGGCGGCTCGAACGCCTGTTGCGCGTCCTGGTGGGCGATGCCGCGCTGCGCGACGACGTGTGGCAGGAGACGCTGTTGCGCGCCTATTTTCACCTGGATCAGCTGCGCGACCCGGCCCGCTTTGCCGCCTGGCTCTGTACGATTGCCGCCAACCAGGCGCGCACGCAACGCAATACCACGGGCAAGACAACGCTGGCCTGGGAAGAGCTCTCGGATCGGGCACCCAATGCGTTGAGGTTCGCGATTGACGTTACGCTGTCGCCAGAGGAGCGGATGATCCAGAACGAACTGGCGAGCCGGGTGCGCCAGGCCATCACCGACCTGCCGCCGGCCGAGCAAGAAGCAGTGCTGTTGGTCTACCTGGAAGGGATGAGCCACAAGGAGGTGGCGGCGGAGTTAGGGGCCACGCTCAGCGCCGTCAAGGTGCGGGTACATCGAGGGCGGCGGCGGTTGCAGGTGGCCTTACAAGGCGAAGTTGATCAGATTCTACCCCAGCAATGGAAGGAGCACAAAATGATCCGCGTGGATGTGCATGATATCATGCTTGAGATGGCAGACCCTGGCCCCGATGCACAGCAAAATCTAATGCCAAAACTGGCCGATATCCTCACGGGCAACCGCATTATCCTGCTCAAAGAACAGGCTGGTACTCGCGCTGTGGCGATCTGGGTCGGTCCCTATGAGGCCGCCAATATTTTGCTCGGGCTGGAACAGCGGGCACTACCGCGACCACTGACCTATGATCTCACCAAGGCGCTGCTGGATTTAGGGGAGATTACGCTCGAACGCGCGGTCGTTCAGCGTCTGCATGAGAACACGTATTATGGCAACCTGATCGTCAAGGTGGGTGAGGCTACTTCTGAGATTGATTGCCGCCCCAGCGATGCCATCAACCTGGCCCTACGTCTTGAAGCTCCCATCTTCGTAGCCGGTGAAGTCATGGATCAGATTGCCTTTGCGCCCGAAGCGGATGGAATGTACACGCTGGCGGCGTCCACGGCCGCGCATACCCGTACTATCAGCGACCCGGCAGAGCGGGAAAAAGCGACTGCCCGCGCCCAAGGTAAGATCTGGCTGCCGGTGCGTTCGGTCAGTATGGAGCAATTGGTGCAAGACCGTGAGCGTCTGGTACACGAGTTCGCCGAATCGTTGACGACCGAGCGCGCCCGGTGGCTTGACGAGGACGCATTTCGACAACTGATTGGAACGCAATTGTGGTAAATGAGCGGTTCTACCCCGTGTGCCCCAACCGCAACGCCGACGACAACCGCTGGTAGATGGCAGCCGCAATTGTGATCAACTCCAACACGATCATAACCCCCACAAAAAAGAGGGCCAGCGGCAAGATCTCTTCCTGGGCGATGACCGGCAACAGGGGAGGCAGGGGCGTGCCCTCTTCCCCAGTCACGCGGAAGAGTGGCACAAAGAGGTTAGCGGCCAGCACACCGGCCATCACCCCCGCCACCGCGCCATAGGCGGTGAGGATCAGATACTCCATTGCCACCTGTCCCAAAATCTGCGGTCGCTTCAACCCGATGGCGCGCATGACCGAGAAGAGAAACATGCGCTCGTGCAGCGAGGAATAGCTGTAGGTCAGCAGCCCCAGCGCCGCCATAAAAGCCGCCGCCAGAAAGCCCACCGACAAGGTGCCAAAGACGCCGACGCGCTCCATCTTCGCCTGTTCGGTGGCGATAGTGGCCGCGGCGTCTACCTGGCGCAGCGTGCCGATGCCGGTGGTAAGTACCTCGGCGAGCACTTCCTGGCCCTGTGCATCCGGCTGGAGCCGCAGCCAGAGGCGGTGGGGCATGGTCAGACCAAAGAAGGAGTTGATGTATTCAAAATTGCCGACAACCGCCACTTTGTCGTCATAGACGGTGGGGAAATGGTCGTAAACGCCGACGACGGTAAACTGAGTCGTGACGCTGGCGCCAATGTCAGCCAGCACCTGGATGTCGAGCTGGCTGCCAATCAAGAGCCGGTTCTCGGTGAGGAACTCCTGCGACACTAGGACGCCTTCGTCCAGCGCGGCCAGCCGGTTCATGAGCCCACCGAGTGGTTCGCGCGCCAGGTCGTGGCGGAACCAGGCGGTGCGCGAGAAATCGACCCGATCCACGGCGAGGAAGCGGCCGCGCACCCGTTGCCCGCTGCCGGCCGCCAAGGTGATAAAGGCATCATAGTCCCCCACGCGCGCCACATCGACCACGCCGGGCAGTTCGCGAAACTCGTCGGGCGGCGGCACCCAGTTGGCGCCGGCCGTCTGCGCCAGCGCCTCCACCTCCGAATAGGGCTGAAAGGT
>QEUY01000637.1 GCA_003577365.1 Chloroflexota bacterium
CTGCTCCTCAATCTCATAGAGCCGTTGATAGTAGTCACGCTCAAAAATCGTGGGGACTGCCGTGCTCGGTGCTGTCAAGGTTGGCTGCTCCTCTGCGCGTGGCTGGTTGCCGGGCCGGTCACAACTGGTTTCATGCTCGGCTCGGCCTCTGCTGGCTGCGGCGGCGCGTCGCCGAGATAGCCGCGCACGATCTCGGCAAAGGGCCGGGCGCGATAGCCCAACTCCCGGTGCGCCTTGCCGGAGTCGTAATATTGAAACCGCTGGGCGCAGTAGTGTACGTCATAGGTAAAGCGCGGGCGCACCCCGCGCAGCGCGCCGACCGGCTCCATTACCTGCGCCGCCAGCCAGGTCAGCGCCGCGGGCACGCGCACCAGCCGTTGGCGGCGTTGGATACCCTGCGCCGCCAGCTCTTGCAGCACAATTTCGGCGGCGCGGCGATAGGTCAGGTTCTCGCCGCCCAGGATATAGCGCTGCCCGCTGCGCCCCTGGGCCAGCGCGGCCAGGATGCCGTCGACCACGTCGTCCACATGCACGGCGTTGATCCCGCCGGGGAAGTAGGTCACAAAGCGGCCTCGGCGCACTTTTTCGATCAGCCCCGCGCCGCGAAAGCCGCGGCCATCGGGTCCAAAGATCGACGATGGATTGACGACCACGGCGTCGAGGCCGTGATCCACAGCGTGCAGCACTGCCAGCTCTGCCTCGCGTTTGGAAATGGGATAGTTCAGCCCACTCTGCTGCAGGTTAAAGGCGAAGGTCTCGTCGGCGGCGCGGCCGTCTTCGGGGATGCCGATGGCGGCCACGCTGCTGATGTGGATCAAGCGCCGCACGCCGCTGGCCGTGCACGCTGCCACGACATGGCGCGTGCCGTCGACGTTGATCGCGGCCTGTGCCTGGCGCATCTGCCGCCAGTAGGCCAGATGCGCCGCCGCATGGATCACCACCTCTTGCCCCTGCGCCGCGGCCAGCACCGCCGCCGCGTCGGTGATGTCGCCGGTCACCTGGCGCAGCGGCAGGTCGTAGATGCGCGCCAGGTTGGACGTGGCGCGGTGCAGCACGCTGACGCGGTGACCTTCGGCGACCAGGCGGCGGCAGAGATGCGCGCCCAGAAAACCGGTCCCGCCGGTGATCAGCACATCCATTGCTATATCACGCTTCCTCATCACGCTTCCGCTGCCAGACGCCGCGCAAAGTACCAGCGCCCCAGGGCGTAGATCACCTGTGCCGTGCGATAGGTCAGCGCGTCGGCCATCTGCCGTCCCAGGCGGTAGACCCGCGTGCCGGCGTGCGTGTCCTTCAAGATGCCCCTGCGGTTGATAAAGTTGGTGCCGATGAACTGGGCAAAATGGAGCAGCCCGTTGACCTGTTCTTTGCTCAGGTTCTCGTTGCCCATCATCACCCGGTAGCTATTGACATAATCCTGCTCATGTTCGGGCACATAGCCGTTCGAGATCGCCCAATCGCGCAGCTTGGTACCGAGTAGCGGCGAGGCCGCCGTAAACTGCACCCAGTTGGTGCGCACGTCGATCGCAAACTTGATCGAGTCCAGGATCGTATCGGCGGTATCGCCCGGCAGCCCGATGATAAAGAAGCCAAAGGTGCTGATGCCGAGTTCATGGCAGAGCCGCACCGTAGCGATAAACTCCTCTTGGGTGATCGGTTTGCGCCCCGAATTGGCCTGAATCTCCACTTCGGCGCTCTCGATGCCGAAGTTGATGCCGGTGCAGCCCGCCTGCGCCATGGCGCGCACCGTCTCCTCGCGCAGACAGTCGACGCGCGTCTCGCATTTCCATTCGATCGTCAGCCCGCGGCGCTGAATCTCGTTGCAGATCTCCAACACGCGGCGTTGGTTGAGCGAGAAGATCGGGTCGCGGAAGAGAATGTATTGCACGCCTAAGTCATGGGCGAGATGCTCCATCTCATCGACCACATTCTGCGCCGTGCGGTAGCGGAACACGCCCCCTTGGCCCACCGGGTAGGGGCAGTAGTGGCAGCCCACCGGACAGCCGCGCGAGGTGATCATCGGCAGGAAGGCCACGCGGCCATGCGTAGACGATTTGGGCAGTTGATAGCGTGTGTAGGGGAAAAGCTCCCACTTGGGGAAGGGCAGCCGGTCTAGGTTTT
This sequence comes from Chloroflexota bacterium, assembly GCA_003577365.1. GTDB lineage: Bacteria > Chloroflexota > Anaerolineae > Caldilineales > Caldilineaceae > QEUY01. The sequence goes on from QEUY01000637.1 coordinate 2,122, forward strand.
TGTCAAAGAGCCGCGGCGGGTTCTCGACCCAGCCGGCAGTGCCCAGATAGGTCAATCCTGGGATCGTTGCGAGCGCCCGCCCCTGCACCAGCTCATAGACCACGTCGTCGGGTTCGCCGCGTACCAGATAGTCGACTGCGCCCGTCTCCTGGATACGCTGCGCCACATGCGTCACCACCGCGCCGCAGATCGCAAGGCGCAGCCCCGCCGTCTGCGCCTTGAGTGCGGCGCAGACCGATAGATCCCAATCCAAGGTGGGCGTCGACGTGCGTACGACGGCCAAGACCCGCCCCTCGGCTTCGCCGCCACAGGCGCGCGCGGCTGCCGCCGTCAAGTGCGCGAGGTCCAGCTCCATGCCTAGACATTCCAAGACCTCGACCGGGACCTGTTTCTCGGTTAGAAAGCTCGCCAGATAGACCATATCTAGCGGCGGCATATAGGTTGCGCCGGGCGGAAACAACTGTCCAAAACCGCCCATTGAGTCCTTGTTCGAGACAAAACCGGGGGGGCTTGGCGGGTTAATGACCAGGACCCTAGAGAACCGTTCCATCCGCACCTCCTCAAAAGCCAAGCTGTATGGAAAAACCGAGACGATTTGCCCTTGCGCGCTGTGGGCGGCGTGTCACTGCGCCGCGGCGGCGAGCACGCGGGCGACGGTTGGCGCGCTTGCCAATGCCTCTTGATAGACCGCCATCGTTTGCCGAGCTACCACGTCCCAGGCGTATCGCTCTGTTGCCTGGCGCGCCAGCGCGGCGCGGGGATAGCGATCAGATTGGCAGAGCATGGTTTCGATGGCCGCGGCCAGCGCGCCTACATCCTCGACCGGCACGAGCAGCCCCTGCTCTGCGCCGACGATATCTTCCGGCCCGCCGCAGCGGGTGGCGATCACCGGCGTGCCGCAGGCCAAGGATTCGATCAGCACCGTGCCAAAGCTTTCGCGGCGGCTGGGCAAGACGGTCGCCGCGCTCTGCTGCATGATCTGCGCCACCTCCGCCGGCGACTTGGGTGCCCATCGATGCCCAACTCGTGCGCCAAGGCGCGCAGCTGCTGCTCTTCCACGTTCCACTGCCGGTAGAAGCTGCCGCCGACCAGCACCAGCCGGATCGCCTGCCCGCGCTGTGTCACCCGCCGAACGGCGCGCAGCAGCACATCCACGCCCTTGACAAACTGGAGCCGCCCTATATAGACGATCTGCTGCGGGTCGCGCGCCATCCCTGGCGGGGGCAGCTTA
>QEUY01000638.1 GCA_003577365.1 Chloroflexota bacterium
AAAGATCGTGCTCCCTTGATCTTTGGCTGCGTTTTCGCGCTCCAACCCAATCAGAATGCCGATCACGAGGGCAATGGCGAAACGATAGAAGAGGTCCGCCTGAGAGGTAACCATAGAGATGCCGCCGATAACAGGCATCGTTGCCTGTGGGATAGCCGCGGCGCTGTCTCGTCCGCGGTGATGGCTGCGCGAGCCATCCGCCTGCGAGGATGGCTGCACGACTGTTGGTATATGATACGAGCTGCGCCTTCTTCCTGCGGCGCGTGCCGTTATGGGTGCGTTTCGCTGACTGCCTCGAAGCCTGCCACGATGTCAAGTAGTTCGGCAGTGATCTGATTTTGACGTTGGTGATGGTACTGCTGAACCAACTCGGCCAGGCGTTCCTCGATGTTGCGTTCGGCGTTTTGCATCGAAGCCAGCCGCGCGGCCTCTTCAGCGGCAAGCGACTCCGCCGCGGCGCGGTGGCAGACCACAAACATCTGCTGCCGGATCAGCCCTTCAAAGAGCGGCTGCCACGCCATGCTGTGTGTGGGCAGGCTGCGCGATTCCCAGGGCGCGGCCTGCAACCGGCGCAGCCAAGCCAAATCCACCGGAAGAAGCTGGACGGTCTGTTCCTGATATGTGGCGCTGCTCAAGGGCTGGTTGTGCAGGACCAAAACGCGCTCCAGTTCTTCATGACGCCGCGCAGGCTCCAGGATGAGCAACAGATCTTGCACCAGCCGCGTCACGCCGGAAAGCCCGCCTGGTGTCGAAAGCTGACGGGCCGGGTGTAGGCCCGCGTCTTGGAGCAGGCCCGCCGTACGCGCGCCGACGACGATCAGATAGGGGGCATCCTCTGGCTGTATCTGCCGCAGCGTCGAAAGCGTGTGTTCGGCAATGCGCTCGTTGAACTGACCGCACAACCCTTGATCCGATCCAAAGACGATCACCCCCAATGGGCTGCCAACCACCTGGGCGTTGCTATCCACCCGCGCCTCAGCAGCCTTGAGCGCGATCTGCAGCCCTAATTCGACTGTACGGCTGTATTCACTCAACGCCTCGACGGCCAACTCCACATGGCGAATGTTGACAGCGGCCAGGCTTTTCATGGTCTTGACGACTGACAGCAGATCTTCGGCGTTTTTGATCTTGCGGCGCAGGGCTTCGGTGGATTGCATCGCGGCTCCTTAGGCGACGTAGCCGGGCGCGTGTGCGCGAGCTAAGGCGGATCGGGCGGTGTCCAGCAGACTCTGGCGGTCTTCCGGACTCAGCGGTTTTCCGGCCAGGATGTGGCGGTAGAGATCGGGCAGTTGTGTCTTGACTGTCTCCCGCACCGCTTGCTCGGCCCGCCGCACTTCGTCCAATGGCAGCGGGTCAAACAGCCCGGCGGCGGCGGCCAGCAGCACGGCGATCTGCTCCGGCACGGGGATCGGGTGATATTGCGGCTGTTTGAGCAGTTCGCGCACATGGCGACCGCGTTCCAGGGTCTTGCGTGTCTGTTCGTCGAGCCGCGTGCTGAAGCGCGAGAAGATCTCTAGCTCTTCAAACTGGCTGTAGGCCAGCCGCAGCGGCCCGGCCACGGCATGATAGGCGGGCAACTGCGCCTTGCCGCCGACACGGGAGACGGAGCGCCCTACATCCACCGCGGGGATGATGCTCCTATGAAAGAGCGCAGGCGATAGATAGATCTGCCCATCGGTGATCGAGATCAGGTTGGTCGGAATGTAGGCCGACATATCTTGCCCCTGCGTTTCGACGATGGGCAGCGCGGTCAGCGAGCCGCCGCCATATTCCGATTTGAGATGGGTGGACCGCTCCAGCAGGCGTGAATGAATATAAAAGATATCGCCTGGGTAGGCTTCGCGGCCGGGCGGGCGGCGCAGCAGCAGCGACAGCTCGCGATAGGCGCGCGCGTGGTGCGTGAGGTCGTCATAGACGATCAGGACATCCCTGCCCTGCAGCATAAAGTATTCGCCGATGGTCGTGGCGGCGTAGGGTGCGATGAACTGGAGGCCGGGCGGGTCGTCGCCACCGGCGACCACGACGACGGTGTAGCCCAGCGCGTCATGGCGGCGCAGGTCGGCGATCAGCCTGGCGACGGCGGCGCTGCGCTGGCCCACGCTGCAGTAGACGCAGATGACGTCCTGGTCGCGCTGGTTGATGATGGTGTCGAGCGCGATGGCCGACTTGCCGGTCTGGCGGTCGCCCAGGATCAACTCGCGCTGGCCGCGACCGATGGGCAGCAAGGCGTCGATGACCTTGATGCCGGTCTGAAGCGGCACTGTGACCGGGGCGCGCTGCATGATCGGCGGGGCCGGACGCTCGACGGGCGTCCGCTCGTGCAGATGCGGGGCAGGCAGGCCATCCAGAGGTGCGCCTGTGGCGGAAATCACCCGCCCCAACAGCGCCGGTCCCACGGCGATATCCTGCACGCGCCCGGTGCGCATCACCTGATCACCGGCGCGCAGCCCAGCGGCATGGCCCAACAGGATGATCCCCACCTCGTCCGCATCCAGGTTAAAGACCTGACCCTGCACGCCATTGGCAAAGCGGACGACCTCCTCCAACTGTACATTGGGCAGCCCGACCACGCGCGCAATGCCTTCGCCGACAAAGGTCACTGTGCCGAACTCCTGCACCGTCAGGCGGGGAACAAAGGTCTGCCGTACCCGTTCAACGATGTCGAAGGTGTCGGAGAAAAACTGCTGAACTTCCTGTTGTACGGTTGCCACGAGTGCCTTCCTCGCCTCCCTCAGCCGGGCAGGACCTCGTTGACGAGCGCCTCCTGTTCCGGCGGCACGCCAGCCCTCGCCGTGTGGGCGGAGAGCGCCTCCTCCAATTCGCTTTCCAACCCCTGCATATAGTCGCGCAGGTTCCAGCCCAGCCGTCGAAAGGGCAGTTCGATCTCGATCCCGCAGAGCAGCCCACCGTCGATACTGAACTGGACATCAGGGGGATCGTGGTCTGGGTTGCGCGCGGCGAGCGCGGTTCGCACGCGGTCCTGTAACTCGGCATCGAGCGGGAAGGTGCTGCGTACCTGAATGGGCTGCGGGGAAAGCAGCATAGATTCCTGGTCTGGATTCCTGCTCCCCTGCGCCCATCCGGCGATCTGCTGCACCATCTTGTCGACCATGGCGCGTTC
>QEUY01000639.1 GCA_003577365.1 Chloroflexota bacterium
CGCCCCAGCCCAAAGAGATCAGCGTGATCGGCGTGGTGCATGACCGCAACAACAGCCGCACGTTGATCTCCGGCGCGCTGATCGTCTTCCTGACGCCCGGCACGTCGATCCAAGAGTGGATCGACGCCGACTTTGCCGACAACATGGTCTACGCCAGCGGCACCAGCAACCGCCGCGGTGAATTCCAACTGGACAACACTGTGACGCCGGGCGAATCTTACAGCGTGGTGGTCGTGCATGACGACTACGAACCGATTGCTGCCGACGACCATCAAATTCCAGAGGATGCCACCGACCCCTACGAGTTGGACGTCGCCATGGACCCTAGCTAGACACCGCGCATACCCACAGCGCACGCCCGCTCGGCCGATCATCGCAGAGCCACCCTCCCCTGGCCTCCGGGGGAGGGTATTCTATTGGGCGATCCGGCCGGCGTAGGCGGTGGGCGGGCAACGGTTTAGCGGCGTGCGGGCGCTGTGGTATGATGCTGCACAGGCATGGAAGGAGGCATGTGGAGCATTCATGCGACGGCGAACCATCTGTATCCTGCTGCCCGCACTGCTGTGGATCGGCAGTTGGCGGCTATCGGCAGCGCAGGACCTGACGCTACCCATCACCTGGCCCGACCTCACCCCCATGCTGGTGGCCGACGGCTTTGTCGAGCCGGTTCACCTTGCGGACGCCGGCGATGGCAGCGGGCGGCTCTTTGTGGTGGAAAAACGCGGCGTGGTACACATCCTGCAAAATGGGCAGCGATTGGCGGCTCCCTTCCTCGACATCACCGACCGCGTCAACGCCGTCTGCAACGAATGTGGGCTGCTCAGCATCGCCTTTCCGCCCGATTTCGCCGAGACCGGCGATTTCTTTGTCTACTACAACGCCCAAGAAAATCTCGCGCCCTTTGCTAACCACAACGGCGGGCTGATCCTGTTTGGGCCGGACGGCTATCTCTATGCCGGGCTGGGCGACGGCGGCGGCGCCGGCGACCCCAACGACAACGCCCAAAACCCCGCCACGCTCCTGGGCAAGATGCTGCGCATCGAGGTCGGCGCAGGCGATACCTACACCGTGCCTGCCGGCAACCCTTTTGTGGGGGTAACGGCCTATCGCCCGGAAATCTGGGCCGAAGGGCTGCGCAACCCGTGGCGCTTTAGTTTCGACCGGCTGACCGGCGACCTCTGGATCGGCGACGTGGGGCAGAGCGCGCGGGAGGAGATCGACTTTCAACTTGCCGGCATGGGTGGGCAGAACTATGGCTGGAACCGCATGGAAGGCAAGCAGTGCTATGCCGGCAGGCCCTGCACCCCGTCGCGCTATACGCTGCCCATCGCCGACTATCCTCACGCCGGCGGCGACCGCTCCGTCGTCGGCGGCTATGTCTATCACAGCGCCAACCCCGATCAGCCGCCGGTCTATCTCTACGCCGATACCTATTCTGGGCGAGTGCGCGGGCTGCAGCGCAGCGGCGCGACCTGGGAGACAACGGTACTCTTTACTGTCGATTTTACCCCTGTGAGCTTTGGCGAAGACGCCGCGGGCCAGCTCTATCTGGTGGACATTGGCAGCGGCGCAAGCGACGGCGCGATCTACCGCCTCTCTGAAGCGACCGTACCCCAACTCCAACGCTACTATCTGCCCATCCTTCCTGCCATCGACGCCGAACCATGATCCGCATCCTGTTTCGCCACCGCAGCGGCACTCTCGTCGACAATCTCACCATAGACCAACTGCCCGCCGCGCTCAAAGACCCCCACTCTCGCCTCTGGATCGACCTGCAAAACAGCAGCGCCGTCGAGCAGCATGAGATCCTGGAGAAAATCTTTCGCTTTCACCCGCTCGCCGTGGAGGATGCCATCAACGACGTGCATGTCCCCAAGCTGGATGACTACGGCGGCTATCTCTATCTGGTCTTTCACACCTTCCGGCTGGGCGACGAACGCATGGACATCGACACCTTTGAGTTGGATATCTTTCTCGGCCCCAACTATCTGATCACGATCCATGAGCACCCCAGCCCCACCATCGACCAGTTATGGAACCTAGACTATCACCGCGAGCGCGGGTTGGCGCGCAGCACGGTGCTGCTGCTGCATGAACTGCTGGACAAACAGCTCGACGGCTACATTCCCTTGCTCGACCAGTTTGAGGCGCGCATCGAGGAACTGGGCGATCTGATCTTCCAGCGCGGGCAGGCAGCCGAAAACGCCGTCCTCAACGACATCCTGACCGCCAAGAGCAGCGCGCTGCGTCTGCGCCGCATTCTGCTGCCCCAGCGCAATGTGTTAGAGCATCTGGCGCACGACGACCTGAGCGTGATCCCCGCCGAGACCCGCATCTACTTTCAAGACCTCTACGACCATATCCTGCGCCTGGCCGATCTGGCCGAGAGCATGCGCGACCTGGTCAACGGCACGATGACCATTCATCTGACGCTGGCCAGTAACCGGCTCAACGAGATCATGAAAGTGCTGACCATCATCTCGACGATCTTTATGCCGTTGAGCTTTATCGCCGGCGTCTATGGCATGAACTTTGAATTCCTGCCTGAACTGCAATGGCGCTATGGCTATTTCTTCACTTGGGTGATCTTTCTCGTGCTCGTCGGCGGCATGCTGGCTTTCTTCCGGGCGCGGCGCTGGCTTTGAAAGACCGCGTGCCTGCGCGATCATAGCAGGGCAGGCAGGTGCAGGGGCCACGAATAAGGGCCAGGCGCGAATGTGGGACAATCGCAATATATGATCTGTAGCGAGACTGCTTGTGGACGCTAACCAAAGCCAACCGCCCAAGATTTCGGCTCAGACCAAACGCACCTGGCGGCGTGTGCGCCATACCTTTTCGTCGGGCGGGGTGGCCTATCGCCGGCATCCCCAGAGCGGGGAACTGGAGATCGCGCTGATCGCCACCCACGGCGGCCAGCGCTGGCAGTTGCCCAAAGGCTCGCGCGAGGCGCAGGAGACTTCCATTGAGACCGCCATCCGCGAGGTGGAGGAGGAAGTCGGTCTGCTCACCCGGCACGAAGCCTTTCTCCAGACGATTGACTATTGGTATTGGGACACCCACCGCAAAGAAGTGCCCGAACTGGTGCACAAGACGGTGGATTTCCATCTGCTGCGCGTGGTGGGCGGCAAACTCTCCGACGCGTGCTACGAGGTAGACGCCGTGGGCTGGTTTAGCTTCGAGGAAGCCGAGGCCATGCTCACCTTCTCCGGCGAACTGGACGTGATGAAGCTGGCCCACGCGCGCCTGGCGGGCGAGCCGCCGGCCTAACGCTGGTAGTCGCCGGCGGCACGGCTGCCATAGCCGGTCAACTCTACATAGCCGTGCCCCTGCACGGGCGCACCGGCCTGCGTCCCTGTCACGGTCACGGCCCCCTCCCAATAGACAAAACTCACGTCCATCTCTTGGTCGCGCACCACCGGGAGCAGCGTTAGCTCCAGGTCGTAGGCGGGCAGATATACGCGCCAGCCGGAGGGGTAGGGGATGCCGGTGCGCGGGCTGGTCCATCGATCCAAAACCTCCAGCGTAAAATCGCCTGTGCCGATGGGCTGCTGCGTTCCGTCGGGCTGGACCAGCGTGCCTTCAAACTCGTCCAGCGCGCCGCCGTCCGCGGTGCGGATGCGGGCAAACATCAGGGCCAGGCCGTCTGCAGATTGCACGCCGTCAAGCTGCACGCTGAACCAATCCCAGCCCAGGGCATTGGCGCTGAGCGCGCTAGTGCCGAACTCATGGTCCATCCAACTACGGCCTGTCACCTGGACGCTGTGATCGCCCAGGGTGAATGTGCCGCGCGACGCCAGCCCGATCAGGCTGTAGTAATAGCTGGCGTTGCCCGGCTCCGGCCCTTTCCGGCTCAAACCCGCATCGCCGTGCAGCACCGGCGGCCGCGCCTCAACCAAGGTTAGCTCCAGACGGGCAGCGCTGCCATCCTCGTGGGTAGCCACGGCGCGCAGTTGCA
>QEUY01000640.1 GCA_003577365.1 Chloroflexota bacterium
CAGCATCAAAATGGAAGCGTCCAAAAAATCGGATGATTTGTGACATTTCTATCCGGCGTCTTGCGTGAGGCGCACAGCCACATCGCGCGTGGCCGCACCCCCTAAGGTCTCTTCACTCGGTGCTGTCTCTTCACTCGGTGCTGTCTATGGTATACTTTGCCCCAACTTGCTTCAAAGTATATCTTGCTCTCCTGCGGTGATCGGTCTGCGGGCGTCCAATCCTTGATCCGGCTCTGCCCAGCCAGGCTACGGGCAGAGCACACCACGGGTAGAGCACATCACGAATAGAGCACATCACGGAAAGCCGCCATGTCTGTCAACTTGAAACCCAGCGCGCAAAAAGTGCAAGATGCACTCTCTGCGCAGGGCTATACCAACCAGGTGGTCGAATTGAGCGAATCCACCCGCACCTCCGCCGAGGCCGCGGCCGCGATCGGCTGCACGGTGGGCCAGATCGCCAAATCGCTCATCTTCATCGGCAAGCAAAGCCGCCGTCCAATCCTCATCATCGCCAGCGGCGTCAACCGGGTGGACGAGAAGCGAGCCGCCGCCCAGATCGGCGAACGGCTGGAGAAAGCCAACGCCGAGTTTGTGCGCACGGCTACCGGCTATGCCATCGGCGGCATTCCGCCCTTGGCCCATGCCGCGCCGCTTGCCACCTATATCGACCAAGACCTGCTGCACTATGACGAAATCTGGGCCGCGGCAGGCCATCCCCACGCGGTCTTTTGCCTCACGCCTGCCGAACTGGTCGCCATGACCGGCGGGCAGGTGATCGATGTGGGCGCGCCATGAACAGCCGCGCCTACCTGGCCCGTATCGACGCGCTGCCGCCCCTGGCCCCCGACCTTGCGGCGCTGACGTATCTCCAACTGCGCCATCTGCTCGCCGTCCCCTTCGAGAATCTCTCGATCGTCTACGGCGAACCGATCGTGTTGGACGAGGCCTGGCTCTATGCCAAGATCGTGGAACGCCGGCGCGGCGGTTTTTGTTATGAACTCAACGGACTGTTCGGCGCGCTGTTGCGTGACCTGGGCTATCGGGTGGACTATGTAGCCGCCGAAGTCTACAGCAGCGGCGAGCAGGCATTTGGCCCGCCCTTCGACCATATGGCCCTGCTGGTCCATCTCGACCGACCCTATCTGGTCGACGTGGGTTTTGGCGAGTCGGCGCGTGCGCCGCTGGCGCTGCCGCAGGGGGATGCGCCAGCCGGCGCTGCGCCGCAGAGTCTCACGCAGGATGCCGGCGGTGCGTACCGGCTGGTGACCGCGGGCGGCTATCTCCTGCTGCAAAAGGCGGAAGCGGGCGGCTGGGCAGCGCAGTATCGCTTCACACCCCAGCCGCACACGCTGGCCGATTATCGCGCCATGTGCGCCTATCACAGCACCGACCCGGCCTCCCATTTTACGCGGCGCTGGATCTGTAGCCGCGCCACCGAGACGGGGCGCATCTCGCTCACCGCCGGCGAACTGATCGTGACCGAGGCCGGGTCCAAACAGCGTACAGCCGTCGCCGAAGAGACGCGGCCCGAACTGCTGCGCCGCTATTTTGCGCTCGACCTGGCAGCGTTGCGCGCCGCCCGCGGCAGCGAAGGGCTGGCGACATGACAGGTGGTTCGCTTAGAGACAGGAACGATTTTGTGATTTGATATTCTTGACGCGCTGTGATAGGATGCGGGTAGGTAGTCTGTGTTATTGTCGTTATCATCCTTGTTTGCATCTATACTCTGTACCCTGCAATTGCACCTGTAACCTGTTGTTGACTCATTTCTTTATCTAGCCGCATCTTATCCTACTGCGGAGACTTGCCAATGAGACAATCTAGGCCGATCTATCTCGTCTTTATCGTTGCATTTCTACTGCTCTTTTCGCTCACGCTGATGCCGGGGATCTTCCACTCGAACTTGGTTGCACAGCAGCCCGAACCGACGGTGCCGACGCCGACCTTTACCTTTACGCCGACGGCCACCGGCGAAGGCCCTGTGCCCCCGACCGTGACCCCGCCGCCGCCGGTCCCGATTCCCGAACCGATCACGGTGGTGCTCTTTGGCACGGGGTTGGCTGCGCTCTCGGCTGCCGCCGCCTCGCGCCGCAAGAAGGACGATGTCGAGTAGCTGTCCAAGTCACGGTTTGTGTCGTTTGACGTTGCCGGGGAGGGGATAGGAAACGCACCAGCGCAGCGTGACCTATTGCAGTAGACCGGTTGGACTGTTGGTTTTTGGGTCATCTTGATCTTGTACACAAGCTTGATATTGCAGCCAAACGGCTCCGAGACTGACAAGTCTTGGAGCCGTTGTTTTTGCCCATCGGTCGTATTGCGCCGATGGCCGCCGGCGCGGCGGGGCGGCTTTGCTATAATGATCATCAGCCGCCGCGTGAAGGCGCACAAAGGATTGTTCGGTATGACGCAACGAGACTATGGGCAGATCCAACGTGTGTTGTTGATCACCCTTTTGCTGAATCTGCTTGCTACCGCCGCCAAACTGGGCGTGGGGCTGTGGACGGGGACGCTGAGCCTGGTCGCCGACGGGTTGGATAACCTGTTTGACGGCGTTTCCAATATTGTGGGCCTGGTGGCGATCCGGGTCAGCCGCCGCCCGCCCGACAAAGACCACCCCTACGGTCACCGTAAATATGAGACATTGGCCGCGCTTTTTATCGCCGCCGCCCTGTTTATCACGGCGTGGGAGTTGGGCAACAGCGCCGTCAGCCGTTTGATCAACCCCGCGCCGCTGACACTCAACCGCTGGATCGTCATTGCCCTGATTGCCGGCAGCGCCGTGCAGGGCGCAACTGGGCTGTGGGAACTGCACATGGCGCGCCGCCTGTCGAGCGAGTTGCTGCTGGCGGATGCGCGCCATACGCTCGCCAGCATTGCGGTCAGCGGCACGGTGCTGGTGGGGCTGGGGCTGGTTTGGCTGGGTTTCGACTGGGCGGACCCGTTGGTGGCGCTGCTCGTCGCCGGGGTCATCGCCAAGATCGGCATCGACATCACCCGCGAGAATACGCCCGCTCTGGTCGACCGCGCCCCGTTGGACGAGACGCAGATCGGCGACGTGGTGGCAAGCGTGGAAGGGGTGGAGAGCTATCACCGCATCCGCAGCCGCG
>QEUY01000641.1 GCA_003577365.1 Chloroflexota bacterium
TTCTCGATCAACTGCTGCATCACGTCGGGCCGCACAAACGCCCCCTGGCCGCCGACCAGGTTGAAGCCATAGCAGCCTTCGGTGTTGGTGATGTGCAGCAGGAACTGATAGGCCTCGGTGGGGTGGGCCGTGCCGTTGAGGATGTTCCAGGTGCCGCCGCGGATCTGGCTGGGGAAGCGGCCATCTTCGCGCGTGGGGAAGAGGATCTGCGAGGCCTCGACCACCGCCGGGTCTTTGGCATCGCGCTTGAGATTCCGCACGTTGAGCGACCCGCCCCAGTTCATGCTGATCTTGCCCTCCAACTGGGCGGCGGGCAGGTCTTCCACCGCGCCCGGCGCGGGCAGCACCTTGTCGGTCACGGCCAGATCATAGAGCCAGCGCAGCGCGGCCTGCGAGTTCTCGTCGTCGAGCAGGACACATTTCGTGCCTTCCTCGTTGATCAATTCGCCGTTCCAGATGCGCGGCAGCACGGCCAGCGAGACTTCGGCGATGCCGACCGCCAGCCCGAAGCGCTCGCCCTCCTTGTAGAGCGCGCGTGCCCACTCGCCGATCTGATCCATCGAGGTCTCATGGCCGGTCGGGTCCGGCAGCTCAAAGCCCGCCTCGTTGAAGTGGACGGCGTTGGTGACCAGCGTGTCCCAACCGGCCCAGCCCCAACTGGGCAGCCCATAGAGCTTGCCCTGGTAATATTGCAGCTTCATAAACTGCTCGTACCACTGCGACAGGTCGGTGGCGTCGGCCTGCACCAGGTCGTCGATCGGCATGATGATCTGCTTGTTGATGGCGCGCCAGAAATGGAAATGCGAGGGGTCAAAGGCGATGATGTCGCCCAGATCGCCGGCGGCGTGCTGGGCATACATCTTGCCGTAGTTGTCCTGCTGGCTGGAACCGCGATGTTGACGTTGGGATGGCTCTCCTTGAACGTCTCGATCCGTTCCTCGTTCCAGCCGGTGCCGGGCGCGCGGAAGGTGTCCCACTTCAGGTTGACGGTATCGCCGCCGGGGGCTGCACCGCCTTCGCCGGTCTGCGCCTGGGGCGCGGCCGTGGGCGCACATGCCGCCAACACGCCCACCGTGGCTAGCGCGCCGCTCATCCTCAAAAAGCCACGTCGCGAGATCTGCTGTGTCATCGTCCTTTGTCCTCCTAGTGGTTCGATCTGATGGTTCGATCTGGTCGTTCGGGCAGATGGTTTCCAGCGGATGGTTCGATTGGCAATTCGATTGGGAAGCAGTGGCGCGGCCCGGCGCATCGAGAGCAGCACCCGGCGAAACACTACGCGCCCACATGAGGAAACGCCAACAAGAGAGCGCCGATCACACAGCAACCAGACGATCCAACCGGGGAGCGGTGTCCGCACTCTGTCCGGGCCAACTGCCGGATGATGGAACAGGGACGTCGTCTGCGACTGTGCCGAGCATGGGTCGAGCGTAGACCGATTACATCACAACTTATCCTACGGCGCAAGTAGCCATCGCGACCAGAGACACACACCGCCCCGTTGATTCGTCTGGTTGCCGCGGGCTGCGCTTGTCTGGTATATTGGCGGCTGCAACCATGCGTCTGCGCGTTCCCAACTGCCGCCCAACCGCCGCGGGACGGCCTTCGCCATTTTCTAACCATTCGAGGAGCCGGCCATGCCCCACAGTGTGCTGACCAATACCCAGCTTTCCGCCGAAATTCTGGAGATGCTCACCCCGCAGTGTACGGTCACGGTCTGGCAAGGTGACGCCACCGACCCGGCGATCTTGGCCGAAACCGAAGGATTCTTTGTCTACGGCCACCCCAAGATCGCAGGCCCGCTCATGGACCGCATGCCCAACCTGCGTGTGATCAGCAACTTCGGCGTCGGCGTCGACCACATCCATCTGGGCGACGCCAAAACGCGCGGCATCGCGGTCGGCAACACCCCGCGCCTGGTGGACGGCGCCACCGCCGACCTGACCTTTGCCCTGCTCATGGCCGCGGCGCGCAACCTGATCATCGGCGACCGCTATGCGCGCAGCGCCGAGTTCACCGTCTATGACCCCAACCTGCTGCACGGCTATGAAGTCCACGGCGCGACCATCGGCATCGTCGGCATGGGCAACATTGGGCAGCAGGTGGCGCGCCGGGCGCGCGGCTTCGACATGACGGTCCTCTATCACAACCGCAAGCGCAACGAAGCCGCCGAAGCCGAGCTGGGCGCGACCTATCTGCCCCTGGACGATCTGCTGCAGCAGGCCGACTTCGTGACGCTCAACGTGCCGCTGACCGCCGAGACGCGCCACTTGATCGGCCGCGAGCAACTGCGCCGCATGCGCCCCACCGCCTTTCTGATCAACGTAGCGCGCGGCGGTGTGGTGGACCATAACGCGCTCGTCGAAGCCCTGCAAGAAGGCTGGATCGCGGGCGCGGCGCTCGACGTGACCGAACCCGAACCGCTGCCGCGCGACCATCCTCTGCTGCGCATGGACAACGTGGTGATCGCGCCCCATCTGGGCAGCGCCACACGCCAGACCCGCTACAATATGGCGCGGCGCGCCGTGGACAACCTGCTGGCAGGGCTGGAAGGCAGGCCGCTGCCCAACCGCATCGCCTGATCGCCAGAGCCGCGCATCCCCTATCCCGCCGGCGTGCGGCCCATCGTCGCAGCCGTCGCAGCCTCATGGGTATGCTCCTCACCGGCTGTCGCCGGCCCTCTCCGGGGTGAAAATGGGGTTGAATAGGCAGGACATTCCACATATTACAATGACAGCGTACCCATTTGGGCGCCTCCAAACGTACCTATAGTGTAAGTCCTTTAGGCTAAGTCGACGGCCGTTTTTAGACAGCGCGGCCCAATACAGCAACCGGCCCTCAAGACAGCTTGGGGGTCATTCCCTGGGATACCCAGTGTGGTGGCCCTGACTCGAAATTGGTATGCGACCCTGGTATGTTTGAACAACTGCGGCGTGTTCGCTATCCGGCCCACTGGGCAGGGCTGGCCGCGGCCGCCTTTCTCTGGACATGTGGGGCAGGCTGGCTCCTCGCCTGGCATCTGCGTTTGCACACGACACAGCCCATCACACGTACGACCCTCGGTCTGGTGTTTGGCATCCATCTCCTGGTCTGGGCGCTGGGGCTGGCGCTGCTGGCGATGGGTTTCCTGCTCTGGTATCAGCACGCCCGGCGTCTGATGCAGAGCGTGGTCGACTCGCTGCGCGCCGAGCAAGATTTGCGCGCCAGCGAGGAACGGCTGCGGCTGACCTTGGAAGCGACCCAAGACGGGCTGTATGAGCTGAACTACGGCCATGGCCCCGATCGCTTCTCCGACCGCATGTTTACCATGCTCGGCTACCCGCCCCAGCCTGGGGAAGAGGGCTATGAGTTTCTGCGCGGCTTGCTGCACCCGGAGGATGAAACCGCCTTTCAACAGGCGGTCGATGCGCTGTGGGAGGGCAAGCGCGACACCTTTCAACTGGAGGCACGGCTGCGCGCCGCCGACGGCGCCTGGCATACGATCATGAACCGCGGGCGCTGTGTGGCGCGCCACGCCGACGGCACGCCGCTGCGTCTGCTGGGCACGCACACCGACATCAGCGAGCTGAAACGCGTCTCGCGCCAGTTGGAACTGCACTCCGCCGCCCTGGCTGCCACGGCCAACGCCATCGTGATCACCGACACCGCAGGGACGATCCAGTGGGTCAACCCTGCTTTTACCCGGCTCACCGGCTACTCCGCCGCCGAAGCCATCGGCCAAAACCCGCGCATCCTCAAATCCGGCGTCAACTCTGCGCGCTTCTATCGCGAGCTGTGGGAGACCATCCAAGACGGGCGCGTCTGGCACAACGAAGAAGTGGTCAACCGGCGCAAGGACGGCAGCCACTATTCCGAGCAGATGACCATTACGCCGGTCAAGGATGAGAGCGGCGTCATCACCAACTTCATCGCCGTAAAGCTGGATATCTCCGAACGCAAACGGGCCGAGGAAGAACTGCACGCCCAGCGCGACTTCGCTCGTCAGGTCATGGACAGCATGGGGGAAGGCTTGGCGGTGCTCGACGAGGCCGATACGTTTGAATATGTCAACCCCGCCTTGGCCCACCTGCTCGGCCATGATCCTGCCGCGCTGGTCGGGCAACCCTACGCTGCCGTTCTGGCGTCGGACGGGTGCGAGCGGATGCCGGCATCCACCGCCGACCCGCGCCGCTATGAGGTTGCCCTGCGCCATGCCGCAGGCCAGCTTATCGCCATGCGCGTGACCGACGTCCCCCGCCTGGATCTGGCGCGCCCAGAGGGGGCGCGCGGGGAACGCATCCTGGTCTTCACCGATTTGACCAAACACAAAGCCATCGAGGCGGAGTTAGCGAGCGCACGCGACAGGGCCATTGAGGCCTCGCGGCTCAAATCGGAATTTCTAGCCAACATGAGCCACGAGATCCGCACCCCGCTCAACGGCATCATCGGGATGACCGGGCTGCTCCTGGGCACACGTCTGAGCGCCGACCAGCGCGAATTCGCCGAGACGATCCGCACCAGCGGCGATTCGCTGCTCAGCATCATCAACGAAATCCTGGACTTCTCGAAGATCGAAGCGGGCCGTCTTGAACTGGAGGAGCAGCCTTTTGCGCTGCGCACCTGCATCGAAGAGGCGCTTGACCTTCTCGCCCCCAAGGCGTTTGACGGCGGGCTGGAGCTGATCTACTACATCGACCCGCGCGTGCCGGAGGTCGTGTTGGGCGATGAAACGCGGCTGCGCCAGATCTTGGTCAACCTGTTGGGCAACGCGGTCAAGTTTACGTCCTCCGGCGATGTCTATGTCTCCGTGCGCCCCGACGGACAGGCCGAGGGGATGCTCGAATTTGCGGTGCGCGACACCGGGATCGGCATTCCCGCCGACCGGCTTCCGTCGCTCTTCCGCCCCTTTATGCAGGTCGATGCCTCGACGACGCGGCGCTTTGGCGGCACGGGGCTGGGGCTGACGATCAGCAAACGGCTGGCCGAGATGATGGGCGGCAGGATGTGGGTCGAGAGCCAATTTGGCGCGGGGTCGACCTTCTACTTCACGCTCTCTCTGCCCGCGGCCCCGCCGTCGACGCTGCAGCCAAGGCGCGACCTCGCGCCGCTCGCCGGCAAACGGCTGCTGATTGTGGACGACAACGCCACCAGCCGCGCCATCCTCGAACGCTACGCCGCCGATCTGGGCCTCTTCTATGCCAGCTTTGCCGGCGGCGAACAGGCCCTGGCCCACCTCGCCGCAGCCGGCGCAGCCAAAGTCGCAGAAGCAGATGGGGCGGCAGCCCCGTTTGCCCCGCCGTTTGACATCGCGCTGCTGGATATGCACATGCCGGGCATGGACGGCATCGCCCTAGCCACGGCGCTGCACCAACTGCCCCTCTACCGCAAGCTGCCCGTGGTGCTGCTGGCTGCCGTGGGCAAACCTGGCCGCCGCAACCTGCCGATCACGCGCGCCACACAGTTGACCAAACCGGTCAAGGCCGACCAGTTGGCGCGTCTGCTGCTGGAGATCTTGCATCCTGCCCCAGACACAGCGGGCAG
>QEUY01000642.1 GCA_003577365.1 Chloroflexota bacterium
TCGGGCCAAGCGTGAAGATCGCTACGGGCCGCTGTGTGAGAGCCTCGCGGTGCTGCGTCAGGAATTTCTGTGCGTCCTTCTGCCAACTGCCGATATAGAGCGGCGCGCCCAGCACGACCGCGGCGTAGTCTGCGAGCGCCGTCACTTGGCGCATGGGCAGCAGCTCGACGGTCAGCCCCTGCTCGCGCAGCGTCGCCGCAACAACTTCCGCCACCTCTTTGGTTGAACCGTAGCGGCTGGCATAGGTGACAAGGATCGATGTTGACATGGTATGCTCCTTATTTCAGGGAATCAAGTCGAGCGCAAATGGGCGATCCAAATAAGAAGGCGGCTGCCCCGGCTGCGCAGCCCGCAATCCTCCAACTAGGCTCGCCACACGAACAGTCCCAGCGCCACCATGACCAGGCCAAGGGCGAAGTAGAACACCTCCACCGCTGACCAGGCAGGCTGGTTGAGCAGCACAAGCTCGCCGGTGATCTGGCCCATCAGGATTACCCCGGCTAGGACTGAAACCAGGCCGCCGGCGCGGGGCGCGCGCAGCGTGACCACGGCGGCGACGGCCGCGCTGCCGCCCACCACCCCGGCCAGGATCAGACCGGGGATCAGATAGCTGTGAAACGGCGTCCCCTGTAGCCAGTCGAGCGGAAACCGGTTTGCCTCAAGACCGGCTGCCAAGGCGACCCCGCCGCCGATCGCGGTCAAGGCGACAAAGGCATCGATCACGACGAGCGCGCTGCGCATCCCGCTCACCCACATCGACCTACCTCCTGTGATCCGCCGGACGAGCGCCTGGCGTTGGGGAGATGCCTTGCCCTAGCTGCAGCAGCCGGCGCGCGATCCAGAGGTTCCAGACTAGCAGACAGACCACCGACCCCATCGAAAGAAAAAGGCCGATCCCCGGCACATACAGCCCAAAGTCCAGCACGCTCGACGCCAAACGCAGATAGGCGATGCCCTTGCCAAAGAGCGGGCTGTGCAGCATCACCCAGGCAATGACCAAGCCCTGGATGGAGCCAAGGAGATAGCTGGCGTGAAACGCGGCGCCGTCGAAGGTGGCGAGCAGCGTCTCACCGGCAGCTAGATAAGCGACGCGCTGCGCCTCGCCGGTCGCCGCGGCGTAGTGGTCGCTGAGCGTCAGCATCTCCAGAGCAGGCCGCGCGGCGACAAAGGTCGCGGCCCCGACGAGCGCCAGGGCCAGATAGAGCGCGCTGAACGCTGGGCTGGTTCGCCGCAGCGCGCCGTAGAGGGCCAGCGCCACCGGGATCGAAAGCAGCGCATAGACAACCAACAACAGTTCAAACGAGAGCAGCCCCAGCAGCCGACTGCGCTGGAACAGGGCAAACCAGTCGGCTGCGCTGCCTTCCAGCGGCGGCGGCCAGAGCACAAAGAGGACAAATTGGCACAGGGTGATCACGACGAGGATCAGAGAGGCCGTGCCGCCCAGGGTGTAGAGGCCCTCCCAGCCAGGCTCTGCGCTGGCCGTCTCGGTCGCCGGCTGCATCCTGGGTACAGCTATGCTCGCGCGCATGGTTTCGTTCCTTTCAATGCGCCCCTATCCTGGACGACGAGGGGTGAAGGCGGCGCTCCGGTGCGCGCTGTCCTAATTGAAACAGCCTGCGCGCAGCCAGGAGATACCAGACGATGCTGGAAAGGCCGCCCACCATTGCAAAGAGCATCGCCACAGCCCCGAGCGCAGGCACAAAGGAGGCGCAAACCTCGAAGACGAGCAGAAATCCAAATGCGCTGATGCCCGCATACGCCGTTGCGCTGCCGAAAATTCGGCTCCGCAGCATCACAAGCGCCATGACAAGCCCCGCAACTTCCGAGAGAAAAAATCCGAGGAATGTGCCTGGCGTATGGCTTTGGCCCACCGCCAGCATCGCCTGCGCGGCGGCCATCACCGTGGCTCTTTGCGCGTCGGAGACGGCATCTGCGTATTGGCGGCTCAACGCCAGCATCGGGAAGGCGCGGTTCGTGGCATAGAAGACAGCTCCGCCCAGGATAAAGAGGATCAGCGCCAGGGCTGCATAGGGCCGGTTGGCGTGCCGGTGAGCGCCGTAGAGGGCAAAGAAGACGAGGAGCGCCAGCGTCGTGAAGGCAAGGTTCAGCAGACCCAGGTTGCGCAGCCCCAGAAACCAATTGTCCTGAAAGAGGGTGAACCAGCCATCTATGGTTTCAGGCGATGCGTTCCCCCCTGGCAAGAAGGTAATGGCAATCTCGCTCAACGTCACCAGCACCGCCAGCAGGGCCGCTGCGCCGCCGGCGCGGTAGACGCTTTTCCAGATAACCTCTTCGTTCTTGGTTTCGCGCTCGGCAGCCGGCGCTTGCCCCGCCGTTCGGGCCGTTAAGATGGTCGACATCGTTCATTCCTTTCAAGCTGCCTTGCCCAGTTGAAAAAAGCGGCGCGCCACCAGCACAAACCACGCCAAGACAAACAGCCCGCCCACCATGCCGAAGCCATAGAAGGCCACGGCGTAGAGCGCCGGGATAAAGGTCGCCCAGACGGTGAAGATGGACAGCAAGGTAAAGCCGATGATCCCGATCCAGGCCGTGCGTTTGGCGAAGACGCCGCCGCGCAGCATGACGAGCGAGATGGCGACGGCGGCGATCACCTCCAGGAACATGCCGGCAAACGCCCCCGGCGTAAAATCCTCGCCGGATGCCAACACGGCCTCGCCGGCGGCGGCAAATAGGGCGCGCTGGGCCTCCGTCTCCGCTGCTGCATACTTCTCGGCAAGGACGAGCATGGGGATAGCGGCATTGTTGGAGATGTAGATCGCCATGCCGATGCTGTAGACGGCCATCGCCAGGGCGGCATAGAGGCCATGCGTGCGGCGGTGGGCGGCGAACAGGCCAAAATAGACCGGGACCAGGCAGGCTGCATAGACGATGTTGAGAATGCCCAGCGGGTAGAGACCCTTGAATGGGCTTTCCCCGTAGAGGGCAAACCAGTCGAGCGCGCTGCGGCTGCCGGAGGCGACGAGTTCGGTCTCGCCCATTCCGACGGCGATGTCCAGCAGGTTGGCGGTCAAGGCGAGCAGCGCAGCGATACCGGCGATCGGGTAGAGGTTTCGCCAGTTGGGTTCTTCGGCCACAACT
>QEUY01000643.1 GCA_003577365.1 Chloroflexota bacterium
AACGCATCGCCTACCGGCCGCTGCGCGGCGCGCCGCGCCTGGTACCGCTGATCTCGGCTATCGGCGTCAGCTTTTTCCTACAAGACATCATGCGCTTCTACCAAAGCGCGGCCAACGGCGATTTCTATCGCTCCTTCCCGACCTTCGGCCCTTTTTCAGAGCGGCTGGTCCTCTTCGCCGTCGACCTCAATGGCCGCCCGCTGGACATCGCCATCCAGGTGAAGTCCGTCATCATGGTGGTCGTCGCCATTCTCATGCTGGTGGGGTTGAACTATTTGGTCAACGCCACACGGCTGGGCAAGGCCATCCGCGCCGTGGCGCAAGACCAGCGCACCGCCAGCCTGATGGGCATCAACGTCAACGCCATCATCGCCATGACCTTCTTGATCGGCGGGGCCTTGGGCGGGGCGGCGGGCGCGCTCTTTGCCTTTAAGTTCACTCGCGTCGACCCCTTTGTCGGCTTCCTGCCCGGCCTCAAAGCCTTCACCGCCGCCGTCTTGGGCGGCATCGGCAACATCACCGGGGCGATGTTGGGCGGCATCGTCTTGGGCCTGCTCGAATCGTTTGCGGCCTCCTATCTCTCGTTCTTTACCAAAGGAGCCTTCGGCGCGGAATATAAGGATATTTTCGCCTTTGCCATTTTGATCGCGATCCTGATCTTCAGACCGTCAGGGCTGTTGGGCCAGACGGTCGGGCAAAAGGCGTAAGGAGAACAGACGGATGAGCCTCGCGCGACCCGCAACCCCTTCTCCGGCTTGGCAGCGCTGGCTGGCCGGCCCGGTCGGTCTTCTCCTCGTCCTGGCCTACCTTGCAGGCGTCACCTATCTGGTCACCCAAGAGCCGCGCCATCTGCTCTGGCGGCTGCTCTTTCTGGGTGGGCTGCTCTTGATCTACTATATCCCGCAGCCGATACCGGCCAAGCTGGCGCTGGCCGCGGTGGTCGTCTTTATCCTGGTGCCCTTCCTGGGGCTGAGCAACCCCTTCCTGCTGGAGATCGGCTTCCAGATCTGCGCCTTTGGCACGCTTGCCCTGGGTCTCAATATTGTCGTCGGCTTTGCCGGGCTGCTGGACTTGGGCTACATCGCCTTTTATGCCGTGGGGGCCTATCTCTGGGCCTTCTACGGCTCGCAGCAAAGCTGGAATCTTGACGCCGTGGCGGGCAGCGCGCCGGTCTATGACACCTTCCCTTTCGATGCCAACCTCTTCTGGCTCTTCCTGGCGTTGGGCACGATTGTGGCCGGGGTCACCGGCATCGCCCTGGGTCTGCCTGTGCTACGGCTGCGCGGCGACTATCTCGCCATCGTGACGCTGGGCTTTGGCGAGGTGATCCGCGTGCTCGCCAACAACCTGGATAAGCCCGTCAACATCACCAACGGCCCCCAGGGGATTACGCCGATTCAGCGGCCCGACCTGCCCCGCTTTTTGATCCATCCGGACTTTATCGCCTGGCTGTCGGACGTGGCAGGCAGGCCGATCAACCATGCCAATATCTATGGCTTCTTCTTCTACCTGCTAGCGCTGGTCATCCTGCTCTTTACGATCGTCGTGGCGCGCCGGCTGGAGAACTCCAAGCTAGGCCGCGCCTGGACGGCCATCCGCGAGGATGAGGTCGCCGCCATCGCCATGGGCGTGCCCCTGGTGCGCAGCAAGCTGGCGGCCTTCGCCATCGGCGCTTCTTTCTCCGGGGCCATGGGCGTGGTCTTCGCCGCCAACCGCACCTTCGTCAGCCCCGAATCCTTCTCGCTCACGGCGTCGATCAGCATCCTGGTCATGGTCATCTTGGGCGGCCTGGGCAGCATCCCCGGCGTGATCGTGGGCGCGGCGGTCGTCACCCTGCTCAACATCGACTTTCTGCAGACGCTCTCACTGGAGTTGAGCCGCCTGCGTCAGGGCACGGGCACGATCCCGCTGCTGGGCATACCCTGGGCCGAGCTGCCCAACCAGCTCGACCCGGCGCGCTATCAACGCTTGGTCTTTGGGCTGATCTTGATCGTGATGATGATCTTCCGCCCAGAGGGGATCATCCCCTCGCAGCGGCAGCGGCTAGAGATGCACGCGCACGACGCCACGCCGGAGGAGACCGCCTGATGGCCGAGCCGCTGCTCCACCTCGCCGGCGTGACCAAACGTTTTGGCGGGCTGGTCGCCGTCAACAATGTCACCTATCAACTGCCCGCGGGCCGCATCGCCAGCATCATCGGGCCAAACGGCGCGGGCAAAACCACGCTCTTCAACCTGATCACGGGCATCTACCGGCCCGACGAAGGCGGCATCACCTTCGACGGCCACGCCCTGGCAGGCCGCCGCCCCGACCAGATCACCAGCCTGGGCATGTGCCGCACCTTTCAAAATATCCGCCTGTTTCATAACATGACCGTGATGGAAAATGTCCTCGTCGGCGCGCACACGCGGCTGCACAGCACCGGTTGGGGCGCGGTGCTGCGCACCCCCGGCTTCCGCCGCGCCGAGGAAGAAGCGCGCCAGAACGCCCGCCGTTTGCTGCGTTTTGTGGGGCTGCCGGCGGGCAGCGGCGACCAGATCGCCAAGTTCCTGCCTTATGGGCAGCAGCGCCGTGTGGAGATCGCGCGGGCGCTGGCCTCCCAACCCAAACTGCTGCTCTTGGACGAGCCGACCGCAGGCATGAACCCCAACGAAACCGACGCGGCGATGAGCCTCTTCCGGCGGCTGCGCGACGAGTTGGGCATCACCGTGCTGCTGATCGAACATGACATGAAGGTGGTGATGGGGGTCTCGGAGACGGTCTGCGTGATCGACTACGGGCAAAAGATCGCCGAGGGCACGCCCGCCGAAGTCCGCAAAAACCAACGGGTGATCGAAGCCTATCTGGGCCGCCAAGCCCAGTTGCATGACGAACTGGCCGCCCAGAGGGAGAGTTAGCCATGGCTGCTGCGTTGCTCGAACTGCGCGATGTCCACACCTACTACGGCCAGATCCATGCGCTCAAGGGGGTCTCGCTCAGCGTCCACGCAGGGGAGATCGTCACGCTGATCGGCAGCAACGGCGCAGGCAAAAGCACCACGCTGCGCACGATCTCCGGGCTGCTGCGCCCGCGCCAGGGCGATGTCCTGCTGCAGGGGAA
>QEUY01000644.1 GCA_003577365.1 Chloroflexota bacterium
CTGCTGCTGGACGAGCAGTTGGGACAGGCGGTGGCCGAACGGCTGCCTGCTTGGCGGCATGTGGTGCAGACCGGCATCGAGCTTGGCATCCCGGTGCTGGCCTTTGGCGTCAGCCTGGCCTATTACGACAGCTACCGCAGCGCGCGCTTGCCCGCCAACTTGATCCAGGCGCAGCGCGATTTCTTTGGCGCGCACACCTATGAACGGGTCGACAAGCCGGGCGTCTTCCACAGCGATTGGGAACCCGTGCAAGCCTAGCGGGTGGGTGGCATGATGAACCGCTGGACTTGGCTGTTTGTGACATTGTTGATCGCCGGCCCGTTGTGGCTGTGGGCCAGTCGCGTGCCGCTGGATGCCCAGCCGCTCAACCTGTCGCCCGAACCGGCGCTGGGCCGGCCCGCGCCGGATTTCACCTTGCAGACGTTGGACGGCCAGTCATTTCGCCTGGCCGACCTGCGCGGCACGCCGCTGGTGCTGAACTTCTGGGCTACCTGGTGCGGCCCCTGCCAGCGCGAAATGCCCGCGCTGCAGACCGCCGCCCAACGCTACGCCGGGCAGGTCGTCATCGCCGGGATCGACCAGGCCGAGGAGTCCACCGTAGTGCAGGCCTTTGTGGACGAGATGGGCGTCACCTTCCCGATCGCGCTGGACAGCACATCGGAAGTGGGGCGGCGCTACAACGTGTCGGGGTTGCCGACCACCTTCTTCGTGGATGCGGACGGCATCATCCGCCACATCTGGGCGGGCGAGATGAACAGCATCACGCTGGCGGAAGGCATCGGCAAGATCTGGCCGTAACGAAGATCAGCACCCAGACCAGCATCAGGTCGGGGGTCGCATAGCTGAGGTCGATCAGCCCGTGGCTGAGGGCGGCGGCGGCAGCGGCGAGCAGCCCAACCCACAGGGCAGCCTCGGTGATGGGGCGGCGCGCTGCGCCGCGCAGGCGCACCCAGAGCAGGCCGCAGCCGCCCACGAAAAAGGCCGTGCCCAGCGCCAGCCCCGGCAGGCCGAGCCGGGTCCACCAGTCCAGCGGCCAGTTGTGCGGGTGGTTGAGGTTGGGTTCCTGCCAGCCGCCGGGCAGCAGATAACCGCTGCGGAAGGCGTAGAGGAAGTTATCGGGTCCCACGCCCAGCCAAGGATGATCCAGCGCCATCTGCCAGGCGCTGCGCCAGAGCAGCAGGCGGATATGGCCTGTGCCTTGGCTGAGGTCGAGCAGCCCGCGGAAGCGGTCGGCGCCCAGAAAGGGCAGCAGGACGAGGCCGCCGGCCCCTGCCGCGGCTGCGATCCACCAGAGCGGCCGCCGCGAGAGGCCGCGCGCCGTCAACGTCCACCAGCCGCCCAGCCAGAGCGCCAGCAGCCCAACCGGCACACCCAGGAATAGGCTCCCCTTGCTGAAAGTGAGCAGCAGTGCCGCCCCTTGCAGCGCGGCCGCGCCCGCGGCCACCCAGCGCAGCCGGCCCGTCCCCAACAGCGCAAAGGCCAGCGTGACCATCCATGTGCGCTCCAGATAGAGCGCCAGGTTGTTGGGCGAGCCGTAGAAGGCGCGGATGCGCTGGACGCCCTCGGCTTCGACGAGCATGTCGCCCGCCGCCGCCTGCCCCAGCCCAATCGCCGCCGCCAGGGTTGCCCCTGCTAACCAGGCCGCGACCAGCAATGCCCAGTCGCGCGGGCCGCCTGCGGCCAGCACCCCGTGCAGGAGCAGGGCAAAGAGGCCGCCGGCCAAAAAGACGGTGCGCCATTCGCGCAGCGCGGGCGCGCGATAGCCGGCGGCGAAGGCCGCCACCAGCGCCCAGGAGATGAGCGCCGCCAGCAGCCATCCAAACCACCCCGCGCCGGGCACAGCGCCGCGATCGTTCGACCGGCCAGACGGCGCGGCCCAGAGCCGGTGCAGCGCGGCGACCAGCAGCCCGCCCAGCAGCCCAATGTCGATCAAGTTGGTCGCCCGACCCGGCAGGATCGGCAGCGTCTGGCTGAAATAGAAGGGCAGCGCCAGCAGCAGCGCCGCTGCCCAAAGGCTGGGCTGCGCCAGCCCAGCATAGCCCAGGAGCGCCAACCCCATCAGCGCCATCCACCAGAGGCGCAGCCCCACCGCGCCGGCCAGCAGCGCCACCGCCAGCGCGGCCATGACCCAGCGCAGGTGCATGCGCGCCAGCGGGCGCAGCAGCGTGTCCAGCGCGGCGCGCAGCGGCGGAAGCAGATGTACCTCAGGCCAGGCAGGATACAGCCCCCACCCTGCCGCTAGTGCCGCCCAACCGCCCAGGCTCAACAGCAGCACCCCAGGCCAGACCGGACGCGCCGCGGGCAGCGCATCCACCGCTGCGGCGCGCAGCGGCGTCTGCCCCCAACTGCGCCAGACTTCGACGCTGACGCGGTGGTCGCCCAGTGCAGGCGCGCGATGGACAATCACCCAGCGCGGCGTGGGGCCGGATGCGCTCTGCGCGTCGGGGGCGTAGAAAGTGCGGTAGCCTGCTGCTTGGCCGCGGCTGTTGTGATTGCCCTGGATGGCGGCCAGACGGTTGGCGGGTTGCCCATCTACAGTGACGTAGAGATAGCCCCAATAGTCGCCCACGGCCAGTTGCAGCGCCAGCTCGCGCCCGCGGTAGACAAACTCGACCGTGCCTGCGGGCGTCTGCCAAGGGTCGGCGGGTTCCGCGGGGTCGGCGCCGGCTGCGCTCACCTGCCAGCCGGGGCTGTAGACAAAGGCAGGGCTGTCGAGCGTGGCAACTGTTCCCGGCGTGAGCGCGGCGGCCCGTGCGGGCGTAGGCAGCGGCGCGGCCGGCGCAGGCCACAACAGCCAGCCCAGCCCCGCCAGGCTGCACAGCGCCGCCAGGATCGCCCAGCGCCGACGCACAGCCAGGGCTGCGCCCGCAGGCTGGCGGGAGAGAGAGGCGGCGGAGGGTCGGGATGGCATGGGGTCATGGTATCATCGGCCCGACGGCGCGGCAATTTGGCCGGTCGGTGACATGGGCCGGGCCGGCCAAACTCCCGGTCGGCGCGCGGGAAAATTGACCAGGATGGTGGGAACCGCTATACTACTCGTTGTGCCTTTTTTCGGTGCGACTGGGCTAGACCGGCCGGGAG
>QEUY01000645.1 GCA_003577365.1 Chloroflexota bacterium
CAGGCCGAGATCGGCCAGCGCGTCGGCAAGAGCCGCTCGGCCATCGCCAACACCGTGCGGCTGCTGCAGCTTCCGCCCGAGGTACAGGCCGCCTTGGTCGACGGGCGCATCAGCGCCGGGCATGCCCGCGCCCTGTTGGCCCTGCCCGACGCCGCGCTGATCGCCCAGGCACTGGAGCGCATCTTGGCCCACGACCTGAACGTGCGCCAGACCGAAGAACTGGTCAAACGGCTCACCGGCACGCCTGAAGCGCAGCCCGAACCGGAAACCGAGGAGCCGCCGCGCAGCTTCGACGCCGACCTCACCCATCTGGAAAACCGCCTGCGCGCCGCCCTGGGCACGCGCGTCAACCTGACGCGCAACCGCGACGGCAGCGGGCGGCTTACCGTCCATTTCTACAGCGACGAGGACCTGACCCAGATCTATCATCTCATCGCCGGGGAAGAGGACGAAGAGGACGGGTATGACGGCGGCATATAGCTGCTGCCCACGTGCAAACACCCCCGCCAACCGCCGCCTGTGAACGATTTCGCCTCTCGACCCGTCTGGCGGGCACACCCCCCGCGCGATGTCTTGGGCACAGCCACCTTGGGATGGGGGCTGGTGGGGGCCAGCGCCATCGCCGGGCGCACCATCCACGCCGTCCGCGACCAGCACCCCTTGCCCGCCGGCGGCGGGCAAGGCGCCGTCACCCACAGCCGCATCATCGGCATCTTCAGCCACAACGAACACCGCGCCCGCCAATTCGCCGTCGATCATGCCGTGCCCCAGGTCTTTGTCAACCTGGCCGATCTGCTGGCCCACCCCGACATTCACTGTGTCTATATCAGCAGCCACCCGCGCCATCACGCCCAGGCGGTGATGGCGGCGCTGGCCGCCGGCAAACATGTGCTGTGCGAGCCGCCACTGGCGCTCACCCTCGACGATGCCCAGACCGCGGCCCACACCGCGCTCAGCCGCGGCTTGGTCTTGGGCGTCAACTATCTGCGCCGCGCCGACCCGGCCCTGCGCGCCCTGCGTGAGCAGCTCGCATCCGGCGCGATCGGCGACCTGCTGGGCGGGCGCATCAGCAACGCCATTGCGCTGCGCCCGGCGCTGCAGACTTGGCGGCTGCGGCCCGGCGGCGGCGGCGTGCTGCTCGACCGCACCCTGCACAGCGTGGATCTGATCCGCTATCTGCTGCGCGACGAGGCCGCCGCCGTTCACGCCCTCAGCACCCAGCGCATCCTGGGCAGTGACCAGAGCGGCGAGGAAAGCCAGGTTGAAGAAGACGTAGTCAGCCACCTGTCGCTGCGCCGCAGCAGGCTGGTCTTTCAACTGCACGATTCGTTTCTGGTGCCGCACACACCCACCACGGTCGAGATCTACGGCGGCGCGGGGACGCTGGTGGCGCGCCATTGCCTGACCGATGACCCCCCCAGCGAGCTATACCTCATCCGTCACGGCCACAGCAGTACGCTGCCTCTATTCGCTATCGACCTCTATCAACATGCCATACAGGTCTTTGCCGAAGCCGTGCGCGGCCAGGGTGTGCCGCTGGCCAGCGGCACCGACGGCGTACAGAGTTTGGCAATCGTCCTGGCTGCCCAAGAAGCCATCCGCCGCAAGCGGCAGGTCACGCTGCCCCCACCCCGCGCCGCTTGATCGACCGTGCGCTGGCCGAGCGCCGCCGGCCCACCGTGCCCCGCGCCGCGGCTTCGGCAAGACCGGATCAGGGTTGAGCCAGTTCATAAAGAGCGAACCAATCCCCTCAAGGATTGATGGATCCTCTATATTGTGGTAGCATGCGACAGATTGTGTACGATCTTTGTTCAGTTCTGCCCAAAGGGAAATCCCTCCAGGCCGAATGCGCCGCCCTCACATCTGCCACGGGGCGGCGTGGCATCGCCTTTCGAGCGGCCCGATGTCCGTTCTGCGCTCCATCAACCGAGGTTGCGCGTGTCTACAGCTTTGCGCTTGAGCGACTGCGTCACCACACCGCTCTACAACATCAAAGCCGTTGTCCAAGCCACAGGCATCAGCCCCAGCACGCTGCGCGCCTGGGAACGACGCTATAACATGTGCCGGCCCCAACGTTCGGAAAACGGCTATCGGCTCTATACCGAACGCGATGTCTCTGTGATCCGCTGGCTCAAGACCCAGGTCGATGCGGGGATGTCGATCAGCCAGGCAGTTGCTTGGCTGGAGAACCTGGCCCGCGAGTCGGGCGGGATGGCGCAAGTTGTGCTGCCCGCCGGTACAGGCAATGCCCCCCGCCTCGGCGCGCCCCCAGCCCGCCAGCGCGGCCAGACGCGCGACGTCGACACACTGCGGCAGGAGCTGCTCTGCGCCCTGCTCGACTACGACGAAGAGGCCGCCAACCAGGTGATCGCCGAAGCCTTTGCCCTCTATCCGGTCGAACAGCTTGGCGAGAACCTGTTCCAGGCCATCTCGGCGGAGATCGACCAGCGCGGGCAGGCCGGTGCGCTGAATCGCATCGCCGGACACTTCGCGTCTACCTATCTGCGCCAGCGGCTGGCCGCCCTGCTGCGCGCCCTGCCCACCCATGCCAACCGCCCGCTGCTCTGGGTCGCCTGCGCCCCAGCCGAACCACGGGAAATCGGCGCATTGCTGCTGGGCATCTATCTCCGCCGCGCCGGCTATCGTGTCCACTATCTAGAGCCACTTGTGCCGGTCGCCGAGCGGGACGACAGCGCCTCGGCTTCTGATTTTGTCGCAGAGTTGATCGACGAGATGCAGCGCCGCCAGCCCGCCATGGCGATCTTCAGCGCCAGCACCCAAGCGGCGGCGGAAGCGTTGGCCGAGCTGACAGCGCGCCTCCCCGCCCCCCACAGCGGCAAGCAGCGCCCACTGATCGGCTATGGCGGCCCGATTTTTAACCGCCGGCCCGATCTGCGCAGCGCCATCGCGGGCGTCTACTTGGGCGATTGCGCCCAGTGCGTGGCGCAGCAGGCCAGCCAACGGCTGCTTGCACGGCAGCCCAGCCGCCTAGAGGCGTAAGAAATTCCCGATGACGAGCACGCAGCCCGCCCTCTATCCCGACGCTCTTTCTGACTTTGAAGCCGAGCTGCGCGCCG
>QEUY01000646.1 GCA_003577365.1 Chloroflexota bacterium
AGCCATATCCGCTACAGCGGCTTCCAGGGCAGTAGCTTGGGGCGCAACACGCCCATCAGCCTCTCCCCTGAACTGGGCATTGTGCTGGAGCAAGAAGGCTTTGTCGACTGGCACACGCAGGGCGGGCTGATGGTCAGCAACATGCTCGGCGCGCCCGCCATCCGCCGCCACTATGACCCGTCGCTGGCCGAGTTCCCCTATCGCCGCGTGGCGACCGACGCCTTTTCGGCGGGCCATGACCTGCTCTATTTGGGGCGTTTTAGCCTGGACGACCGCTGGGAGAGTGAAAAACAGAATATCAAGGAGACCATCGGCTATTTCCAGGAACGCTATGGTCGCGACCGCGATTTTGCCAGCCAGGTCGATGCGGCGGTGCGGCGCATTCTGCGGCTCAAACTGCGCCTCTACGGGGCCGAGGGGATACGCGCCGGGGAGACAGGCGAAGCGGCGGGCACGCAGGCTGCGCCGGTGAAGACGCCGATCGTGGATCCGGCCCAGGTGTTGGTGAGCGCCGGGGACCTAGCCGTGTTAGAAGAGGAAAACCGTGCGCCGGCGCTGGCGGTCGTGGGCCAGGTGGCGCGCGAATCCTTTACCGTGCTCTATCCCGACCCGGCTAACGCATCGGACGCTGCCGCCATGACGCCGCAGCCGGGCGACCGTATTTTGATCTTCAGCGACAGCCGGCTGCAGCAAGAGTGTGAAACCTGTATGGCCGAGGCTGCGGTCGGGCCGGACGCGCTCGCGGCCATCGTCGAGCGGCTCTATGGGCCGGCGGGCACAGGGCAGGTACAGCCCGACCAGATCGCCAGTGTTGCCTTTTCCGATCTGGCGCAGTTGCTCGATACGGACCTCTCCGCTGTCCCGCTTGCGGACAATACCGGGCAGACCCTTCCCACCCCGACGCCGGCGCTCACGCCCACGCTCCCCCTGACGCCCGCCGCGCCGCCCAGCGCCGAGATGGACACGCCGGAAGGTGCGACGCCGCTGCTGCCCAGCCTGGACAAAAACGCCAAGACCCGCCTGCTGATCGACGAGGCCGATTGGATCCTCTTTGCGATGTTGGATGTAGACCCCGTGCGCTACCCCACTAGCGATGTGGTGAAGCGCTTTTTGCGCCAGCGCGGCAGCCAGTTGGCCAATAAGCATATCGCGGTCTTGGCGCTGCACGCCCCCTACTTCCTCGATGCGACCGAGATCAGCAAGCTCAACGGCTATTATGCGACCTACAGCAAAACCCAGCCGTTCTTGGAAAGCGCGGTGCGGGCGCTCTTCCGCGCCTTTTCGCCCACCGGCGCGCCGCCGGTTTCGGTGCCGGGAACGCGCTTTGGCAACCTGGCCGAGCGGCTGCAGCCCGACCCGGCGCAGGTCGTCGACCTGCTGGTCAGCGTGCCGGATGGGGAGGTGTTGATCGACACGAATACCGCCGCGCCCGGCTCGATCCCGGAGGTCGACGCCGGGCAGATGATCCGCGTGCAGGCCGGGCCGGTGCTGGATCGCAACGGCAAGATCGTGCGCAACGGCACGCCGGTGGAGTTGCGGCTGACCGACGACGGCAACGTGGGCGCGCCGGTGGTGGAGACGGCCACCACCCAGAACGGGCTGGCGACGCGCGACCTGGTGGTCAACCGGCCTGGCGTGGTGCAGATCACGGCGCGAGCGGGGCCGGCCGTCTCACCCGAAGATGTGGCGTTGAGCGTGCTGGGGCCGGCCGCGGTCGCCGAGGCGGTCGCGCCCGGCGCCACGGTCTCGACGACGCCAGGGGTGACCGTGGCCGCGCTCATGACCACCGCTGCGACCAGCGGCACGGCCACCGGCGTCAACGCCGCGCCGCCGGTCACGGGCGAGGCTGCGGGGGGGGCTGCGGCAAGCGACGGGCGGCGCATCGACCTGGTCTCGCTGGCGGTAGCGCTGTTGACGATGATCGCCATGAGCAGCCTGCTGTTGATCGTACAGGTGCGCGTGCTGCCGCGCCAGGCGCTGGTCCATGGCATCCTATGGGCGATCAACTGCGGGCTGTTGGGCTATATTTTATATGGGCTGGGTTTGATTCCGGGCGGGCGCTGGCTGGAAAACAGCCTGCACGTCTGGGGATCGGGGCTGGTCGTCTTCATCGCCATGCTGCTGCCACTGGTCTGGCTGCAGTTGCGGGCAGAGTAATACAAGTTGAAGCCGGAAAGTACCCCCGACAGGATTCGAACCTGTGCACCTGGCTCCGGAGGCCAGTGCTCTATCCACTGAGCTACGGGGGCGCTACACCGCAAGATATAGTGTAGGCTATACAGCGCGCCCACTACAGCTAGTCGCAGGGCCGCGGCTGGATTGTCAACCAAATGGGCTAGACTCTGCGCCTAGTTTACAGGCACAAAAAACCCACCGGCCTACTGCCGATGGGTGCGCTATCGTGGGGCGGGGAGTCTTGCGACTCTGTGGTATACTTTCTACCAGCCCACCGATGCTACACCCATCGGCCTGGGTCAGCCCGCCGTCAACGTTCCAAGCGTTGATTGCGGGCGTTTCTTTTACATGCAACCATCATACCATGACTGCAAATAAGGTGCAAACGGTACGCAAATGGCCCTGCGTGTCGTTCCCAGGCGGCAGCATCGGCAGCCGGCAGCCGGCACTGCCGACTTCGCGCGGGTGCGAAAGGATGCTTTTCCCAACATTGGGAAAAGCGAAAACGGGGGGTGCGGCGCAACAGAAGTTGACGACTGCCGGCTGCCGGCTCCGAGGTTGCTCCGCCCGCGTGGAGTCACCCCACGACTACAGCCGTCCTTAGCGTGCTTCTGGCGTTTTAGGTGTACCCCTACTGCCCCACCCCGGTTCGCACGTCCTAGCGCCTGTAGCGTGGCTGCTGCGAGGCGCAACAGGCCATGCAGACGCCAGCTCACAGCATCACCCCTTCGTTGGCTACTTCCGTTTCATTGACATAGCGCATCACCATCGCAGGGCTATTCCAGCCGCCCGCCTGCTGTAGGGCTTTGGGGTGTGTGCCGGCAAGGGTTGCGCGCGTGGCCCAATAGTGGCGGCAATCGTGGGCCGATAGGTTGGGGATCCCCAGACGCTTACCCAGC
>QEUY01000647.1 GCA_003577365.1 Chloroflexota bacterium
TGGGGCAGCGCCGCGGCCATCTCCTGCCAGGTCACATAGCGCAGGCGCGGGCCTTGCAGCTCCGGCCGCGCCTCCTCGAACATATGCCCTTCAATGCCATGCACCAGCCAAGCGGGCCGGCCCTGGGCCGGGATCCACAGAAACCAGCGGCGGCTGCCGCCGTGGCTCAGACCGGCGACGTTGATGGCGATGGGGTTAAGGTCGCGAAAATTGTAGAGCAACCAGCCGTCATAGCCCTGGTCGCGCAGGTAGCTCTGAACGTGCGAGAGGTTCATACAGACTCGGTTCTGGCCGATATGGACGAAGCAAAGACAAGCCGGGATACCGGCGACATCTCTGCCGCGCGGAGACTGTGGACAATGAATAGTCCCCATTATGACAAGAGGGGCAGAGAAACGCAAATCAGGCTGTTGGTCTATGCCTGATGGCGGTGTATGGGCGGTGCAGCACGTAGGCAAAACGCAAAATGCCCAGGCTGCGCTTGACGGGCGTCAAGTTCAGCCTGGGCAAAGAGTGCAAACACCGGTTGGATCGCCTGACCGGTTCGCTTGGGCCGCCGCGGTCAGGCGGGTTTGGCCTTCAGGCTCGATTATGTGATCGCCCCGATGCCCAGAACGACCATGATAAACAGAATGATCGCCAGGATCAGGAAGATGCCAAACAGAACGCGTGCCACTGTGGCCGACCCACGGGCGATCCCCGTGAAGCCCAGCGCGCCTGCAACCAACGAAATCACCAGGGCGATGATCGCCCACCAAAGCAAACTCATACCCGCTCTCCTTTCGTATCCGTGACGCTAGAGGCCAGACGCTCTGGGGGCACTCTCCTGTGAATGTTCCCGCGCGCAGAGCCACCCCCAGCATAACCACTGGCTACAAAAGGGGCAGTCATGCCGGCATAGACCCTGGATACAGCCGAAGATACATCCTGCCTCCGGCGCTATGCACTGCCGGGTATATCATCGCCGGCCCAGGGCAGCGCATAGCTGGGCGCGTTGACAAAACGCGCCGTCTGCAAAGTGAGCCGGATAGTCGACGCGGGCGGCAGCTCGACCTCCAGATGCGGGCTGTCTACGCTCACCGTCTCCGTCGTCGAGGTCAGCGGCGGCGGCGCATACATCTTCTGCGACCCGGGGTAATCGCTGGTGCGCACCTCAAAGCTGGCGCGGCCAAAGCGGTGTTCGCCAAAGCCGCCGGCCTGGAGGATCACACGGCGCGCCGCAAACGGGCTGAGGTTGACCAGCGTCACCACCGTCTCCTCTGCCTCCAGCCGTTCGACCAGCGCCGCGACATCGGGCGGCAGACCGGGGCGGCGGCGCTCGGCGTCGAAATAGCGCAGCCGCACATGCAGCAGCCCGCCGTTATAGATCGTCTGCGGCGCGCCCAGCGTCAACTGCACCAACGCTTCGGTCACCACCGGGTTAAGCTCTTGCCAGTGATGGATATTGACCTGGGTCAAGTCGGCCTCGTCGGCGGCGATCAGCGCCAGCCGCCGGCAGACCGTGGCATAGCTGGCCTGCAAGATGCGCTCCGGATAGCCGGGGTTGTCGCCCGCCAAATAGCGCAGCCAGGGGCGCTCATGCCCACTGTCCTCCTTGGTGCGGAACGGGGCCACGCTGCGCCAGTCAAACGGCTCATGACGGCGCAGATGCTCCAGCCGCTCCCAGTCGGCGCGATCCATCGACAGGTTCCACAGCGCGGCAGGATAGATAGGCGAGAGCGGCTGATAGTCGAACCAGCCGGCGTCGCCATAGCGATAGGGGGCCACAAAGGTGATGGCCGATTGGCCCTCCTCCAGCGCGCCGACCCAATGGTGGCGCAGGCTCATCTCCAGATCGCGCGTGTCGCGCACCTCGCCCAAGGCGACGATGGCATCGTACTGCTGCCGCGGCAGGTCAAGATAGACAGGGTCCCCGGTCAACAGAAAGGCATTGGCCGCGGCCACGGTCGCCGCCATGCCGATGTTGTAATAGCCGTGGGGCCAGGTCCAGCCATACAGCCCGCCATACCACTTGCCGCCCATCGTCTCGCCCACCTGGCCCGACAGCCCCACGTTGTCGGGCAGCAGACCGCCGTTGGCGTCGGCGCGGGCACGCCAGGCGTCGACATATTCGACGATCCACTCGCGATATTTGGCCGCGCCGGTCATCAGATAGGCGTTGGCGACCAGGCTGGTGACCAGCAGGTTCGTCGCCACGTCCCCCTGGCCCATGCGCGCCCGCATCACCTCGCCCATACGGCGCGCCTTCTCCGGGTCTTTGAGGTCGTCGTAGTGGTCGATCCCCGGCACATCGCTGAAGGGCAGCCCATAGACACGCATACCTGCGCTCCAGCTATAGTTCGGCGTGCCCTCGTTGAACCCCCAGCGCGGCCCACGGCTGCCGTTGTGCGGGGCGCGGATCAACTTGCGCTCCGGGTCATAGTTGGGCGCGTCCGGGTCTTCGTTCAGATACAGCCCGGCGAAACGTTGGGCGCGCGCCCGGTTGGTGGAATTGGCGGGGTCGGCCAGACAGAGAAAGTAGAAGTAGATATAGCTTTCGGCCTGGTGAAACTGGTCATAGCCGACCTCATACTCGTCGTGGACCAGGCCAAAGCCCTCGCCCTGGCGCGTGATCGCGTCCCACTGGCGTTGGCCCAGCGCCAGCAGATGGTCGCCGCCGCCGAGCAGATAGAGCAGCGGCCAGTTGTAAAAGCTCTCATAGAGGTCGTCCAGCCCATCACGGCCGTTGCGCCAGCGGTCGCCCCAGATCAGGCTGCCGTCGGCGCGGGTATATTTTCCCAGATAGGGATAGACCGCCTGGTCCATCATGTCGAGCAGCTTGCGTTCCAACACGGCCCAGGCGGGCGGCGCAAGACAAGGCATCGTGGCCCTGATCGTCAGCATGACACATCCTTGTAGACTACACGAGTCATCCCGAAGTTAAACGTTTGGCCGCCCGCCCGGCGCTAACGCTGCCGAGGCTCAAGCGCAACGCCCCCCAAGGGGGCTTCAGAGAGCAGCCCGATGAGGGAGACTGATCTCTGAAGCCCGGTTCACCGGGCGTGGTACGGTAGCCGGGGGA
>QEUY01000648.1 GCA_003577365.1 Chloroflexota bacterium
CGCGCTATTGCACCAACTGCGGCCATCTGCTCGAACCGGCGCACAAGTTCTGTGCAAACTGCGGCACAGCGGCGGCCGCGCCGGCGCTGGTCTCCGGCGATGGGGCCGCGGTCTGATCGCGTTGCAGTCTGAGCCTGTCGACCCGATGTCTGCTCTGACACCTTCTCATCTGACCACGGCGCAGGCCGGTCTGCTCGACGGGTTGGTGGAGCGTCTGCGCCGTATTGACGGGATTGCCGCCATCGTCTTGGGCGGGTCGCACGCCGGCGGCCACGCCCTGCCCACGTCCGACCTAGACGTGGGCCTTTATTATCAGCCCAACGCGCCCATCGACATCGCGGCATTGGCGGCTGCGGTCACCGCGCTGAACGACACCCCGCGCCCCGATTTAGTCACGCCCCTGGGCGGCTGGGGGCCGTGGATCAACGGCGGCGGCTGGCTGCGCATCCAGGGCCAAGCGGTAGACTTGCTCTACCGCGACCTGGATCGGGTGGCGCAGGTCTGCGAGGCGTGCGCGTCCGGCCAGGTGGAGATGGCCTACCAGCCGGGCCATCCACATGGCTTTGTCTCGCCGATCTATGCGGGGGAGATCGCCGTTTGCCGCCCGCTGTGGGACCCGGACGGGGCGGTGGCTGCGCTCAAGGCGCGCGTGCTGCCCTATCCGCTGGCCTTGCAGCGTGCCCTGCTCGACAAGTTTGGCTGGGAGATGAGCTTTGCGCTGGAGACGGCGCGCAAGCCCGCGGCGCGGGGCGAGGTGTCGTATGTGGCGGGCTGCTGTTTTCGCTGTGTGGCCTGTCTGATGCAGGTGCTTTTTGCCTTGAATAAAGAATATCTGCTCAACGAAAAAGGGGCTGTACGGCGGGCCGACAGCCTGCCCCTCCGCCCGCCGCGGCTGGCAGAGCGCATCCACAGCGCGTTTGCCCACCTCGCCTCCCCCGCGGACGCTGCGGCGGCCCTGGACAAGCTCGGCGGCCTGGTGGCTGAAGTAGACCGGCTGCGCGCCGAGCACGGGCCGGAAGCCGGGTGATGGTCGCGCGGCGGATATGAGCCGGGGCGGCTCAGAACGCGAGCGCCAGCGAGCCGCCAGGCGGCACGATCTGCACCTGCACCTGGGGAGCGATCTGCGCGGCATGGGCGGCGAAGGTATGCGGCGGCTCGGCCAGAAAGCTGGGGTTGAGCAGCCCAAAGCCGGTGGGGCGCAGCGCACCCCAATGGATGGGCACGGCCAGCCGCGGCTGGAGCAGCGCCAGCGCCTCGGCGGCGCGCCGTGGGTCCATGTGGCCTGCGCCCAGCGTCGGCCCCCAGCCCCAGACGGGCAGCAGCGCCACATCCAGCCCCGCGCCCAGCTCGGCCATCCCGGCAAAGAGGTCGGTATCGCCGGAGAAGTAGACCGTGTGGCTACCCTGGATACGATAGCCGAGCGATTGATCCACACGCCAGCCAAAGCGGTGGCGGGCGGCGTCGTGGTCGGCGTAGGTGGCGTGAATGCTCACCGGCCCGACCGCGGTCTCCTCGCCAATGCGGACTTCGGTCACACGGCGGAAGCCCTGCCCGCGCAGCCACGCGCCCGCGCCGCGCGGCACGATCAGCCGGGTATCTTGCCCCAGCAGCCGCAGCGAGGGCGGATCTAAATGGTCCAGATGAAGATGTGAGATCAGCGCGGCGTCGACCTGCCGGTAGGCCGCGGGGTCAAACCCGTCGCGCTGGTGGCGGCGCAGAAAGCTGACGCGATTGCGCAGGATGGGGTCGGTGAGCAGCCGCACGCCGTCGATCTCGACCAGGACCGTGGCATGGCCGGCGTAGGTGAGCCGGGTGGGTGCGGCTGGGCGGACAGGCGGCCAGGACAGCCCCGCAGGGGCGATCCGGTCGGTTGGATGCAGCGAGGTGACGAATTGCATTCCTCGATTATACCGCGATCGCGCCCTGGTTCCACTATCACTCACCGCCGTTCGCGCTACATTTTGAATGGACGCGCCTTGAATTGGCGCGCCCGCTGTGGTGAATCTCTCCGCCGGCTTCACAGCAGAGGCGACATCAACCGCGCCAGCGAATCGCGGAAGCGCCTCCAGGCGGGCCGGCGGCGGTACTCGGCCAGGCTAAACTCGACACAGCCTTGCAGGTCGCGCTCAAAGGCCGCTTCCAGCTCCTGAGCTTTGGCAGCGTCGTAGATCACGGCGTTCATCTCATAGTTGATGTGAAAGCTGCGGATGTCCATGTTGGCCGTGCCGATGCTGCAGACGGCGGAATCAATGCTGACCGTCTTGGCGTGCAGATAGGCCGGTTGATAGAGATAGACCTTGGCCCCGGCGCGCGCCATATCGACAAAATAGGTGTTGGCGGCCCAGTTGGCCAAGACCGACGCCGTGTCGCGCGGGGCGAACATCAGCTTGACATCTACGCCCGACATGGCCGCCACAGTCAACGCCTGTGAGATCGCCTGGTCGGGGATAAAAAAAGGCGACTGGATGTAGACGTGGCGCTGGGCCGTGGTGATCATCTGGAAGTAAAGCTGCTGGATCGCATACCACTGGCTGTCGGGGCCGGACAGTACGATCTGCACAGGAACGCGCGTTTCGGTCTGTTCGCGCTGGGGGAAATAGCGCGGGTCGACCAGCTTCTCGCCGGTGGTGTTATACCAACTGGTGACAAAGATCGCCTGCAAGACGGTGGCCGTGTCGCCGGTCAGCCGCAGATGCGTATCGCGCCAGGCGTCATAGATGCCCGCGCCCTTCAAATGCTCCTCTCCCATGTTCATCCCGCCGGTATAGCCCACCTTGCCGTCGATCACTGCGATCTTGCGGTGGTTGCGATAGTTGATCGTGTGCAGCTTGAGCATTCCCAGAACGTTGAGATAGGGATAGATGCGCACGCCGCCCCGCCGCAGCCGGTTGAGATAGCCGCGCTTGCGCCACAGCAGCCAATGCGAGCCGAGCGCAGGTCGGCGAAGCGCTCCATATAGTCGTCGGCCTGCCAGATGAAGTACTCCATGTGGATGGAGTCCTCGGCGGCCTCGATGTCGGCGATGAGGCGGGGATATTTTTCGTCGGCATCCTGCAGAATCTCGACATCGTTGTCGACGGTGAAGGCCGCCAGCCGCGTGCGGCGCAGCATCTCGATCAAACGGCGTTGGGCCACGCTGCGCTTGGCGTCGCTGCTCATCGCCGTGATGTGCGGCGTCTGGCGCTGGGTCAGAGGAGCCAGCCGCTCGGTCAAGGCCGTGCCCAGCGCCTGGGGCAGCAGCCGCTGCTGCTGGCTCAGAATCTGCGTGTTGCGCCCAAAGAAGAAGTAGAGCACCGGCCCCACCACCGGCAGGGCCAAGAACGAGAGAATCCAGGCAAAGGTGTCCGACGGTTCGCGGTTGTCCAGGATGATAAAGACGCTGGCCGCGATCATATAGACCACATAGGCCAGCCACAGGATGGAGGGGACGGGGAGCGGGGTGATGCCAAGCAGTTCGAATAGATTTGAGGCCATTCCCGGTGGTTTGCCCTAGGTGGTTTATGCCAGGCGGTCAGATGTCAGGATGGGCAAGGCAGATGCTGTAGCG
Source organism: Chloroflexota bacterium (assembly GCA_003577365.1). GTDB lineage: Bacteria > Chloroflexota > Anaerolineae > Caldilineales > Caldilineaceae > QEUY01. Next base: position 3,548 of record QEUY01000648.1, read on the forward strand.
GGCCGGCTAGAGATATTCCAGCACATGATTGCGCTGCATCAGGTCGAACAGCCGCTCGGCGTCTGCGCGGCGGCAAAGCTCACTGCCCGGCGTCATGACCGCCGCAGCCCCGGCGGCCACGCCAAAGCGGATCGCCTCGGCCCCCGGCAGCCCACGCGCCAGCCCCAGGACGATGCCCGCCACGGTGCTGTCGCCGGCGCCGATCTTGCTGCGGATCGGCACGGTGGGCGTGCGCTGGCGCGCGGCGCGCTGGTCGTCGACCACGATCACGCCGCCTGCCCCCAATGAGACCACAATCTGCTGGATGCCGCTCTCGTCGACGATGCGCTGCGCGGCGTTGACGATCTCCTCGTCGTCGTTGAGATCCTCGCCCGCCAGTTCGGCCAATTCGGCCAGATTGGGCTTGATCAGATAGACCGGCGCGGGGTGCTGCACCAGGGTACGTAGGGCGCGGCCGGAGGTATCGATCACGACACGCGTCTTGGTCCCCGCCATCTGGCCCGCCACCAGGGCATAGAAGTCGTCCGGCACGCCGGGGGGCAGGCTCCCGCTGGCGACCAGATAGTCGGGCTGCGGCAGGGCGGCGAGCAGTTCCAGCACTTGCCGCCACTCCGCCTCGGCCAAGGTGGGGCCGGGCATATTGAAGCGGTATTGGTGGCGGCTGCTCTCCTCAAAGACGGTGAAGCTCTCGCGCGTGTTGCCCGCAATGGGGATGCGCTGGTTGGGCAGCCCTTGCGCTTGGAGCAACATCTCGAATTCTTGCCCAGACATGCCGCCCGCCGTATAGAGCATCAGCGATTCGCCGCCCAGGTTGTGGATGGCGCGCGACACGTTGACGCCGCCGCCGCCCGGTTCTACCTGCAGCGTTTCGCAGCGCAGCTTGTCCTCTGGGGTGACGGTAAGCGTGCGCGTGCTTTTGTCCAGCGCCGGGTTCATGGTGAGGGTCACGATCATCTGCATCTCTTTGTCACAAATTCTCGGTGTAGACCCCCGCGGCGCAGGTCGGGCGGCACGCGCCGCGGGGTGGATGGAAGGTGAATTAGGCTGGGACCGGTTGGGCCGGGGCTTCGTGCCGCCGGAAGAGCAGCTTTTCGACTTCCACGCCCACCAGCATGATAATCCCCACGCCGACGCAGAGCAGCAGTTCGCCCAGCGTCAGCGGCCTGGTTTCAAACAGCTTTTGCAGGAAAGGCACATAGGTCACGGCCAGTTGCAGCACGACTGTCAGCGCCACCGCGCCGAGCAGGGAGGGGTTTCGGCGGATGCCCAGGCGCAGAAACGACTCGCTTTCGGAACGCAGCGACAGCACCGCCGCCATCTGGCCGAAGGTCAACGTGGTAAAGACCATTGTCTGCCAATGGGGGTTGCCCGCGCGCCACTCCCAATAGCCCACGCCTAGCGAGAGCAGCCCCAGCAGCGCGCCGCTGAAGCCGATCTGCCAGCCCATGCCGCGGCCCAGGATGCTCTCCGAGGGCGAGCGCGGCGGCTGGCGCATGACGTCGCTTTCCGCCGGTTCCACGCCCAGCGCCAGGGCAGGCAGGCCATCGGTGAGCAGGTTGATCCAGAGGATCTGCAGCGGCAGCAGCGCCAGCGGCATCCCCAAAAAGGGGCTGACCAGCATGGCGATGATCTCGCCGATGTTGCCCGTGAGCAGATAGCGGATAAATTTGCGGATGTTGGCGTAGACCACGCGGCCTTCACGCACCGCGGCCACAATTGTGGCAAAGTTGTCGTCGAGCAGCACCATGTCGGCAGCTTCTTTGGAGACATCGGTGCCGGTGATGCCCATCGCCACGCCGATCTCGGCCTGTTTGAGCGCGGGCGCATCGTTGACGCCGTCGCCGGTCATGGCGACGATCTCGCCGTCCTGCTGCAGCAGCTTGACGATGCGCAGTTTGTGTTCGGGTGCGACGCGCGCAAAGACCGCGGTCGTCTCCAGGGCGCGCGCCAGGTCCTCGTCGCTCATGCGGTCCAGCTCTTGGCCGGTGACCGCCCGTTCGTCGCCGTCACCCTGGCCGGTAATGCCCAGTTCGCGGGCGATGGCGGCGGCGGTGGCGGGGTGGTCGCCGGTGATCATCTTGACGTGGATGCCGGCGTCCTTGCAGGTCTGCACGGCGTCGCGCACTTCGGGCCGCGCCGGGTCCATCATGCCCACCATCCCGACCAGGATCAGGTCCTGTTCGAGCGCGTCGAGATTGCCCTGCTGCACGGCGGTCGGCACTTCGTCCAACAGCCGGAAGCCCACGCCGAGGACGCGCAGCCCGTTTTGCGCCAGCCGGGCATTGGCTTCCAGGATGCGCCGGCGGTACTCGTCGTCCAGCGGCATGATCCGCTTGTCATCCCACACGCCGGCGGCAATGTCCAACAGCCCATCCACCGCGCCCTTGGTAAAGGCAATATAGGCGGACGGCCCG
>QEUY01000649.1 GCA_003577365.1 Chloroflexota bacterium
TGCGGTTAACTTCCCGCGCAGAACTCGCGCGCCGTGGCAGCTAGGACAGCGGCGAGATCGACCAGCGAGCGCAGGTCGACCCATTCCTCGGCAGAATGCAGCCCGCCGCCGACCGGCCCGACCAAGACCGTATCCATGCCCGCCTCTGCCAGCAGCGCGGCGTCGGTCCAGAAGCTGGCGCCCACCTGGGCGGGCGCACGGCCCAGCCGCTGCGCCAGGTGGCGTTCGACCACCTGCACAATCGGCGCGTCCGCGGCGACGGCAAACGGGCCGCGATCCAAAAACGGCGTCACGCTCAGCCGCACCGTGGGGTCGGCGGCCTGCAGCCGGTCGCAGATCGCCTGGAGTTCCTGCGCCGCCTGAGCCACCGTTTCGCCGGGAACCGTGCGCCGCTCGACCTCAAGCCGGCAGTGCGCCGGATAGACGCTCAACTCCGTGCCGCCCTGGATGGTCGAGGCGTGCAGCGAAGGCGGCCCCGCCAAGGGGTGCGGCGGGCGAGCGCGCAGCTCCTGCTCCAGCTTGTCCAGCTCGGCCAAGAAGCGCCCCATGTGCATGATGGCGTCGACACCCTCCGCATAGCGGCTGCCGTGCGCGGCGCGGCCCGTGGATTCCACCGCAAACCAGATAAAGCCGCGGTGCGCCCGGCACAGCGCCAGGTCGGTTGGCTCGGTGACGATGGCGGCGTCGGCGCGATAGTGGCGCACCAGGTCGGCGGTGCCGATGCTGGCATGTTCCTCGTCGGCCACACCGGCCACAATCAGATCGCCGTCTAACGTCAGGCCTGCATCGTTCAAGGCCTTGACCGCAGCCAGCATGGCCGCCATGCTGCCCTTCATATCCTGGCTGCCCCGCCCATAGAGCCGCCCATTGCGCACCTCGGCGGAGAAGGGCGCGGCCATGCCCTGCACGCCCACGGTATCCAAATGGCCGTTCCAGAGCAGCGACCGTCCCCCGCCGCGCCCGCGGCGTATGCCCACCACATTGACGCGCTGCGGGCCAAGCGCATGGATCGCCACCTCCAGCCCCAAGGTCGCCATGGCCGCGGCCACCACCTCACCCACCGCGGCCTCGCCAGGCGCGCCGGGCGTCAGCGCCGGGTTGGAGGAATCGACCCGCACCAGGTCGACCAACGTGCGCGTCAGATAGGACTCGTCTACCGCTGGCTTATCAAGGCCCATGACCGTTTCCTTTCGCGTACGAGTGTGCAATTATAGAATTTACCCCGCAATTTCTGTCACATCATGCGACGCGCAGTGTCTAACCAAGTGAGGAGGCAAATCCATGGAAAACCCATTCTCAGTCACCAATTATTCAGAACAGACCGATCTGGAACTCACCCAGGCCAGCCTCAAGGGCAACAAACAGGCTCTGGAGATGCTGATCCTACGCCACCAACCGTTCATCTACAACGTTACGCTGAAGATGACCATGAGTCCACAAGAGGCCGAGGATGTTACGCAGGAGGTGCTGCTGAAAGCCATCACCAATCTTTCGCAGTTTCAGGGCAGAAGCGCGTTTCGCACCTGGCTATACCGGATTGTATTCAATCATATCCTGAACATGAGAAAGCGCACCAAGGAGGAGATCATCACGAGTTTCGAGGGCTATGGGAGCTTTCTCGCTTCCATTCCCAACACGGAATTGACGCAGGATGAAGCGATTACACAGAAGGAGACCATTGAAGAAGTGAAGTTGAGCTGCATGAGCGGGATGTTGCTGTGTTTGGACCGGGAACAGCGCCTGATTTATATCCTGGGCGAAATCTTCCGAATTGACCATCGCCTTGCCAGCGAGTTTCTGGAGATAAGCCCGGACAACTTTCGCCAAAAACTGTCGCGCGCACGCAGGGACCTCTGTCACTTTATGAACAACCAGTGCGGTCTGGTCAACAAGAGCAACCCATGTCGCTGTCCAAAAAAGACCAAGGCGCTTGTACACATGGGCATCGTTAACCCAGAGCGTCTTGAGTTCAATGCTCATTATGTGCAGCGCATCCACGATCTTGTCCCCGAGCGGGCGGAGAAAATGCTCAGCACCTATGAAGAGCATTGCCAGCGCTTGTTCAGAGACCACCCTTTTCAGACGCCGGCGAAGTCAGCCCAGCTCCTTGACGACATCCTCAACAACGAAACGATCAAGGAAATTTTCGAACTCAGGTAATCCCAATCAACAGGAGGCCACTATGTCAGTCGAACAGAACAAGAGCATTGTCCGCCGCTATCTTGAGGAAGCAGTTAGCCAGGGGAACATGTCTGCCATTGAAGCGTATGTGTCCCCCCACCTTGTCTTTACCAGTCCGTACACGCCGGAGCCTATCAACGGAATTGAAGGCTTCAAACAGATGATCGGTATGCTGCATACCGCCTTCCCCGACCTGAAAATACACGAAGAGGCTGCCCTTGGCGAAGAGGATATGGTCGCCACGCGCTGGTTTGCAACCGGAACCCATCGGGGGGATTTTATGGGCCACAAGCCATCGGGCAGACAGTTCAAGATCTCCGGCCAGAGCATCTATCGCGTCCAGGATGGGAAGATCGTGGAAGGCTGGGTGAATGATGACAGTTTGGGCATGTTGCAGCAGCTCGCCATCATTCGTATGCCCGCCTGACGAGGTTTGCAGGCGCGTGTGCGTCAGGCGGGGTCATCGGTGGGTATGGACGGCGGCAGCGCCAAGTAGCTCAACAGCACCCCGCCAGCCCCGCCTCGACAATCACGCCCGTCCAGAGATGGATGCTCCAGGTCGTGCCGCGCAGCGCCACGGTGGTGATCAACCCCAAGCCAATGCCCAGCGCCAGATGGCTGGGGCTGAAGGGCGCCTCAACACCCGCTTCGACGCCAAAAAACTCATGCCAGAGCAGATCGCCCACGCCACCTGCGGCAAAGACCAGCACGCCCAGCAGCGAAGGCGCATAGCCCGTGGGCAGCGCAGCGGGCCACGGCAATTGCCGGACTGGGGTGCGCCGGGTATACTCCCTGCACATCATCCTACTTACCACCTGAGAAGAGCCTATGCCCCCTCTGGTTGTGGTCATCGGCGAG
>QEUY01000650.1 GCA_003577365.1 Chloroflexota bacterium
GGTCAACGCACCAGCGGCGCGTCGACGGTGCGGTAGCGCCGCGGCCAGATGATGGCCGCTTGGTGGGCGGGTTGACGATCTTGGGTGTATTGCAGATAGAGGGTCTGTACGTCGGGCCATTGGTGCCACATCGAGGGATCGACACCATCTGCGCTCGGCGGGTGGGTGATGCCATAGGGGAAGGTGTAGCGCCCAGAGGCAAGCTCGATATCGGTCTCCTCCAGTGCGACGACGAGCGCCGGCCCTTGCAGCGAGCCGGCACGGGTGATGGCATCGGCCAAAAGGTAGACGGCGTCATAGGCGGCAAAGGCGTAGGCTTCGGGCCAACGACCGTTGTATTGGCCATAGGCGAGGGCGAACTGCTGCCCTTTGGCCGTCACTGTGGGCTGCCAGGGGCCGATGCGGGCGACCACAGTGCCCAGCCCATCGGGCACGCCCTGCCAGAATTGGTCGTTCTCCAGGCCTGTATGCTGTAAGACCAGAAGTGTAGATTTCTGGGGTCCGATGCCTGCGGCGAGGATTTGTGACTGGAGCTTGAGCGCATCGGCCCCCTTGAGGAGGATAAAGATGGCATCGGGCAGCGTCTCCATGGTGACGATGCGCGCCACGGCCGACGAGAAATCGGTCGAGGGCAGGTCGACGGTCATGTGGTTGGCGTGGATCGAGGCCGCGGCAAAGCTGTCCAGGAGTATGTCGACAAAGGGGGACTGGCTGGCGCTGTCGCTGATGATGCCGGCGCTGATCTGGCCGTCGTGGTTGAAGTCGCCCACTTCGCTGAGCCAGCGCGCCGGCATCTCGGCCAGCATAGAGCGTGAGGGCGCGATGCGGAAAATCTCGGGATATTCGGTGGCGGTCAGGCCGTCGTCCGCCGCGGCGGCTACGATCAGCGGTGTGCCAAAACTGTGGGCGACGTCCGCCGCGGCCTGGGCCGTGGCGCTGTGGTAAAGCCCCACAATCCCGGCGGCACAGTCGTCGAGGATCAAGCGCCGAGTGGCGATCCGGCTGCGCTCCGCCTGGTCGGAGGAGTCATAGGTGATCAGCGCCAGCGGGTGCCCCGCGATGCCGCCGTTGCTGTTGATCTCCTCTACCGCCAACGACAGGGCTGTCTGCATGGCAAATCCGGCCTGCATCGAGCCGGGAAGCGACAGCGGCAAGATGGCTCCGACGGTGATGACGGTGGTGGCGTCAAGCGTAGGCGGGGCGCAGGCCATCGGCGGCAAAGAAGTGGCCTGCACCACAATCGGCTGGGTCACGACGCGCGTGACTTCGACCGTGACTGGGACCTCGACCCGAAGTGGGCTGGGGGGATTGGTGGGAGCCGCAGCGGGGGAGGCACGGGTACAGGCGGCAAGCCACAAGCACAACAGCCATAGGCTTGCTACGCGGGCTTTGGAACTCAGCACGTCGCGCTCCGTTGCATTCATCATGCAGGCGCTGCCGGGAGGGGTCGGTTCAGTCTAAGGATAGAGCGTAATCGACGCGAGTATAGCATGGGGTCTGGGGCGCGTCAAACCCTCTGGAAGAGCGGGCGCGGCGCTGTCTGCGGCATCTCCCGCGGGCCGGCGAAGACATAAAAAGCGCCGTCCCAGCGGGTGGGCCGGGACGGCGGGTGGCGGAGAGGGAGGGATTTGAACCCTCGAGGGCGTAAACCCTACTCGTTTTCGAGACGAGCGCACTCGGCCGGACTATGCGACCTCTCCTGAGCGCGGCCGCGTTGATGGCATACAGCCAAGCGACCGTTGCATTGCGTGACCAGTAGCGTAGCATAGACACGCCGAAATGTACAGTTTGGCGTGTACAGGTGTGAGGCAATCGCGAATTGGCTTCGACCTTGGCCGACCCGCCCACCTCGACGGGATGGCTCACGGCGCGCCGCCCGCGGCCTCTTCGGTCGTGGGGATAAAGCCGTAGGCGGCCAACACCTGCTGTCCTTGCGGAGCCAGCACATAATCGACAAACTGCTGCGCCCGTTCAGGGTATGGGCTGTCGCCAAGCACGGCAATCGGGTAACTGGCAACCGTGTTGAGAGGGTCGGGGATCTCAATCTGCATGACCTTATCTGCGGCAGCGCCGGCATCCGACGTGTAGACGATGCCGGCATCCGCTTCGCCCAAGGTAATCTTGGCCAACACAGCGCGCACGTTTTCTTCATAGGAGACCACATTGGCGATCACAGCGTCTTTGTAGCCGGCCCCCAACGAACCGCCCGCTTCGGCTTTGTCCAAAAAGTCAAGCGTATATTGGCCGACGGGCACTTCCTTGGCGGCGAACACAATCTTCGTCCCCGGCGCGGCCAGATCCTCCAGCGCCGTCAAGCCCGCCGGGTTATCGGCGGGGGTGATGACCACCAGCCGGTTGCGGACAAAGGTGCGCTGGGTGCCGGAGATGACGCGGCCCGTCTCAATCGCCACATTCATCTGCGTGTGGTTGGCCGAAGCAAAGACATCCCCCGGCGCGCCCGCGCCGATCTGCGTCGCCAGTTGATTCGACCCCGCAAAATTGAAGACGACCTTCGTGCCTGGGTGCAGGGCGGCAAAATCTTGCCCGATCTGGCCGAAGGCTTCGGTCAACGACGCCGCCGCAAACACATGCAGGGTGATGGCTTCTGTATCGGCGGCAGCGCCGGGCTGCGCTGCCGCCGGCGACGGAGCGGCAACCGGCGCACAACCGGCGAGAATCAGGCTTACGGCCCACAGCAGGAAGATCACCCGGCATAACCTGCGCATGAGTACCCTTTCTTTAGCGCTTTAGGGATCAGATCAACGGGGTGAGATCACGAAAGAACGGCGTCTGGCGAGTGCTAGGCCAATGGTCATACGTCCAGCCGCTAGACCATGCAGGGGGCAAATCAGGCAATGACGCCCTGGCTCAGCCGCTCACGACAGACGCGCAGCCACTCGACAATAAAGACCGCCTGTCTGCGCCGGAAATCGTGGACAAGCTCCAGCACGAGATCGCCATGCGCGGCCGCGCGTTGGTCGAGATCGGCGATCAGCGCCTGGCATACTTCGATCTGGGCGTCAAAGATGC
>QEUY01000651.1 GCA_003577365.1 Chloroflexota bacterium
TCCTCCATGGCCGGTGGAGCAGCCGCGCCGCTGGCGTGAGAACCCGGAACGCTTGGCGTGGGTCGTGCTGTTGTTGAGTTTTGCGCTCTTTGTCTTTTTAGCGGTGACGATCCCGCTGGCGGTGAATTACACGGTTCGTTATGCCACGACCGCCCAGGAGGCGCGGCTGGAGCCGACCCTGGGGACGCTGCTGCTCTACGCCAACCCGGCAGCCGAAGCGGTGGCGGTGACCGATGTGCGTGAGGGGATCGCCGAAGGCAACCGCATTGTGGCGGGCGACGACGCCACACAGGGCACGCTGGCGCTGCTGGGCATGACGCCAGAGGAGGTCTTGGGCAGCGTGCAGTTGTATGCCGGCACGACATTGGACGTGCTGCGCATCCGCCGCCCGCTCTTTGCGCGCAGCGCCGAACCTTATCAGGCGCGCCTGCGCCTGGAGCGCGGGCAGGCGCGCATCTTTTCCAACAGCGGCGAGGGACGCCCGCTGCGTGTCGCCTTGGAGACGCCCCACGGGGTGATCGAGCTGGCCGCAGGCAGCTATCAGGTGTCGGTCAACCCCGAACGGACGGACATGACGGTGCGTTCCGGCCAGGCGATCTTGACTCACCTGAACAACGGCTCGATCACGTTGAACAGCGGGCTGCGCGCCTGGATGACCGCCGACGATTTTGCGCACGACCCTGAATCGGCGGCGCATAACTTGCTGGTCAACGGCGATTTCTCCGAGCCGATGCTCAATGCCTGGCAGAGCTATGTGATCGCCGACAATGTGATCCCCGGCAGCGTGCGCATTGTGGAGCGTGAAGGTCGCCGCATCGCGCACTTTATTCGCCAAGGCGAGGAAAATGTGCCCACCGAGGTGGGCATCACGCAGCAGGTCGAGAAGGATGTCAACGTCTATGACTCGCTGCGCATCCAGTTGGATGTCAAACTGCTGCAGCAGAGCTTGACGGGCGCGGGCTATCTGAGTTCAGAGTTTCCGCTGCGCGTGGAGATCACCTACACCGATATTTACGGCAAGGTGCTGACCTGGGGGCATGGCTTCTATTACCGTGACCCGGACAACCCAAACTGGCGCATCATCGACGGCGAGAAGATCCCACCCTATATCTGGTATACCTACGAATCGCCCAACCTCATCGAACTGCTGCGCGAGACGCGGCCCGCCCGGCTGAACAGCGTGCGTATCTATGCCAGCGGCTGGAACTATCAGAGCATGGTCAGCGAAGTCTATCTCACGGTCGAGTAGGCCGGGGGTGCGCGCCAGCTTTGTTGCGCCGGCTGCGGCTCCCCGGCGGCCCGCCCGGCTGCGCTGGGCGTGGGTCGCGGCGGCGTGCCTGCTCTATCTGATCCTGGCGGGCTATCAACTGGGGCTGCCCGGCCTGCACTATGATGAGGCCAAAGAGGCGGGCGTCAACGCCGCCGAGCTGCTGACCGGCGGCCCGGTGACAGCCTTTCGTGGCATCGCAGTGTCGATCGGGGGGCTGCGGCTTCCCCTGATGGTACAAGACTATATCGGCGCGCTCAATGTCTATCTGGCGCTGCCCTTTTTGGCGCTGACGGGGATCGGCGTGCCCAATCTGCGCGCCCTGAGCGTGTTGACCGGGCTGGCCGCGCTGCTGTGGATGGCGCGTGCGGCCAGCATCTGGCAGGGCGACCCTACCCGGCAGCCGGGCGCGCCCTCTTGGACAGCCGTCGCCGCCGTCTGGCTGCTGGCCGCCTCGCCCAGCTTTGTCTTTTGGAGCCGCCAGGGCATTTTTGTCACCAATCTGATGCAGCCGCTGGTCTGGTGGATGATCGGGCAGGGGCTGCGCTGGTTGCAGACCGGGCAGCGGCGCTGCCTGGCGCTGACGGGGTTGGCGGCGGGGCTGGCGCTCTATGCCAAACTGCTGGCGGTCTGGGTGGTGGGGCCGTTTGGGCTGCTGCTCGCCGCGGCCTGGTGGCAGCGCCGGCGCACAGGGCACGCGCCCCGGCTGGATGCAGCGGGGCTGGGACTGGCGGCGCTGGCGCTGTTGATCCCGCTGCTGCCGCTGTTGATCTTCAACTGGCAGACGGGCGGCACCTGGACGGCGCTGGCGGGCAACGCCGGCGAGAGCTATTACGGCGTCGACAACTTAGACCTGGTGAGCAACGCCCAGGTACGTCTGGCACAGCTCGTCCAGAGCTTGCGCGGGGATCAGTTCTGGTATTTGGGCGGCCAGACGGGGAATCCAGCGGCTCCCTGGCTGGCGCTGGCTGCGATTGGGCTGGGGGTCGCAACGCAGCCGCGGCGTCTGCTGCCCGCGCTGGCGCTGTTGGCCGCGGTCTTTGCGGCCAGCCTCTTTACGATCAGCGACCTCTTTGTGACCCACTATGCGCTCCTGCAGCCCTTGGTCATCGCCGTGGCCGCGGGGGGACTGGGCGGCTGGCTGGCGGCAGGCAAGGCGCGGCGCCGGCTGGCGGGCGCGCTGATCGTGCTGTGGCTGCTGTTCGACCTGCGCGCCACGCTGCTCTATCATCGGGCGCTGGCCGCCAGCGGCGGGCTGAGCGACCATTCAGACGCCAGCTACCATCTGGCCTACTATTTGCGCTATCGAGGGCTGGGTGCGCCGGTGGCGCTCGATTGGGGTATGGATGCGACCGTGCGCTATCTGAGCGAAAACAGGGTGCGCCCCATCGAGATCTTTGGCTATGGCTCGCCCGCCGCGCCGGATGCCGAGTTCGGGGCGCGGCTGGGGCAGTTCCTGCCCAATCCGGATAACGTCTATCTGCTACATGCGCCGCAGCAGACGGTCTTTGCAGGCCGCCGCGAGGCGTTTCTGGCCGCGGCCCAGGCGGCGGGGCTGGAGGCGCGCCCCGTAGAGATCTTTACTCAGCGCGACGGCACGCCGCTCTTCGAAGTGTGGCGGGTGAGCGGGCAGTAGGGACACGATAGATCGTGTCCCTACTGCCCACGGCTTCTCTTTTGCCCGCGCAGGATTTGTTGACATATATGTTGACGCGCTGCCAGAGAAATGGTAGAATGCGGCGTAAGCGTCCGGCGTGTGAC
>QEUY01000652.1 GCA_003577365.1 Chloroflexota bacterium
GAACAAGCAGCAACAGCAGGGCGCGCCAAAACTGCCGCGATCGAACCGCGGGGATCACACGAGGGTGCGCAAGCCGGTGGGGGATCATCTCTTATTCCTTTGCCGTCAGCCGTACATGACGACCACGCAGCGAAGCAAAGCGCGATGTTCCCCCAGTATATGCAGCCCACCACCGCAGCGTCAAGGGTCAGATGTCCCAACCTGGCTCTTCTACTTCTTTGCTGTCTTCTCTTTCTCTCCTTTGCAACCTTTGCGACTTTGCGGTAAACCTGCTCTGCTCCTACTGCCTACTGCCCATCTGCCCACTGCCTTTCTGCTCTGGCCTTTGCGGTGAACTCTTCTCCCCAATTTGACAACAGATCGGCGCGCTGGTATAGTCGCACCAATTGAATCACAGACTCTTATCCAGAGAGGTGGAGGGACCGGCCCTTTGAAACCTCGGCAACCTGGTGCAACCCGCAACGGCGCGGGGCAGGCCAAGGTGCCAAGTCCGGCAGAGTAATCTGGAAGATGAGAGAACCCAAGTCGCTACGGGAACCTTATGCCCTCTCATCACCGCATGATGAGGGGGCATTTTGTATGATAGATCAGGACGCAGGCCAGAGACGGGCCACAACGTACAGGCCACAGTATACAGGCCAACAGAGGAGCAGAACGCCATGATCGTCATGAAATTCGGCGGCACGTCGGTGGGCAGCGCCGACGCCTTTGCCCAAGTCGCCGCCATCGTCGCCGACAAAGCCGCCGAACAGGCGCAAACCCCTCGCCCCGGTGTGGCGGTCGTCACCAGCGCCATGAGCGGCGTCACCAATCTGCTGATCGACGCCGCCCAGCGCGCCGCCAATGGCGATGAAGAATTCTTCCTGGAGGCGGAAAACGCCCTGCGCGTCAAACACCAGACCGTGGCCGGCCAGTTGATCGACGACGGCAACGAACGCGCCGCGCTGGGCCGCATCTTCGACGAGCGGCTGCAAGAGTTTACGCGGCTGTGCAGCAGCATCGCCGTCTTGGGCGAACTCACCAAGCGCGGGCTGGATGTAGTCAGCGGCCTGGGCGAGCGGCTGGCCGCGCCGCTGCTGGCCGCCGTGCTGCGCGCCCGCGGCGTGCCTGCCGAATATATCGACGCCACCGAGATCGTGGTCACCGATGCCGTCTTTGGCGGCGCGGCCCCGCAGATCGAACCGACCGAAGCGCGCTGCCGGGCGCGGCTCCTGCCTCTGCTCGAACAGGGAACCGTGCCGGTCATCACCGGCTTTATCGGCGCAACCGCCGAAGGCATCCCCACGACATTGGGACGCGGCGGCTCCGACTATTCGGGCGCGATCATCGGCGCGGTGCTGGAGGCCGACGAGATCCAGATTTGGACCGATGTCAACGGCGTGATGAGCGCCGACCCGCGCATTGTGCCCAACGCGCGCAGCCTCCGCCAACTGAGCTATGAGGAAGTGGCCGAGCTGGCCTATTACGGGGCCAAGGTGCTGCACCCCAAGACCGTCACGCCCGCCATCGAAAAGCAGATCCCACTGCGCGTGCTCAACACCTTCCAGCCGGAACACCCCGGCACTCGCATCGCCGAACGCAGCGACCACACCGGCGGCACAGTCAAGGCCATCACCTCGATCCGCGGTATGAACTTGATCACCGTGGCGGGCCGCGGCATGATCGGCGTGCCGGGCATTGCCGCGCGCACCTTCCAGGCGGTGGCGGGCGTGGGGGCCAATGTGCTGATGATCAGCCAGAGCAGCAGCGAACAAAGCATCTGTTTTGTCGTCCCCGAAGGCTCCGCCGACACCGTGATCGACGCGCTGCGCGCCGAGTTCAAGGTCGAACGCGAGCGCCGCTATATCGACGAGATCGGCGGCCACGGCAACGTGGCGATCATCGCCGTGGTCGGCAGCGGCATGCGCGGCACGCCGGGGCTGGCCGCGGGCATCTTCCGCGCCGTGGGCAACGAAGCAATCAACGTCATCGCCATCGCCCAAGGCTCCAGCGAAGCCAACGTCAGCTTGGTGGTCGAAGAGACCCAGGCTGCCGAAGCGGTGCGCGCCATCCACGATATCTTCGAACTGCACAAGCCCTCTGGCGAGCGCAGCTCACAGCTTCAGCGCGCCGGCGGCATAGATCGCACTTAAAATTTGTATAACCGTTTATATAACCTTGTGCTATAATAGGGCAGTTTGTGCCCAGGGGGAGCCAGACTTATGCCGTCTTGCGCTCCCCTTTCTTGTCAAAAGACCTGGATCTAGACAGGGCTTCATCCAATCTCAAATCGAGGCTATAAAGAGTTTTGGCCTGAGGTCTTTGTGATGCACGAATTGCCGGTGATCTTGTTCGGCGTGGGCGGGGTGGGGCGCTCGTTGCTCCAACAGATTGTGGCGCACCGCAGCCTCCACGCCCTGCGTTATGGGCTGACGCTTCAGATCTTAGCGGTCTGTGACCGCGACGGCGCGGCGCTCGACCCCAGCCACGGGCTGGACGATGAGACGCTGTGCCAGATCATCGCCTATAAGAGCGGGGGCGGGCGGCTCTCCAGCCACCCGCTGGGCGGCGCACAGGGCGACCTCGCCGGGATCGTGGACATCGCCGGGCGCGCCGGTGCGGTCGTCGTGGACTGCACCGCCACCAGCGCCACCATCCCCGCGTTGCTCTTTGCGCTGGAGCGCCGCTATAAGATTGTGATGGCCAATAAAAAACCCTTAACCAGTGACCAGGAGGTGTATGACCGGCTGACTGCAGCCGGTGTCACTGGCGGCGACGACGCCGCGCCCATGCGCCACCTGGGGCGCAGCCGTTGGGAGACCACCGTGGGCGCAGGCCTGCCTGTGATCGCCACACTCAACCGGCTGGTCAGCAGCGGTGACGAGGTGCAGCGCATCGCCGGCGCCTTCAGCGGCACGCTCGGCTATCTCATGACCGGCTTGCAGGCGGGCCAACCCTTCAGCGCCGTCGTGCGCGAGGCGCACCGCCTGGGCTACACCGAGCCGGACCCGCGCGACGACCTGGGCGGCGTGGATGTCGCCCGCAAGGC
>QEUY01000653.1 GCA_003577365.1 Chloroflexota bacterium
AAAGCTGCATGGCGATAGCATTCCCTTCAAAACCGCCAACCCAGATGGGCAGAAAACGCCAGCCTTCTTCCTCAAGCAGGATGACCGCATAATGCCCAGAGCCGGTTTGGTGGACGACATCGGCAACGGTTACCTTGACCATGAGTTTCTCCTTTTCGCTCACCGGAAGTCTGTTAAACGCTGCATAGACCGGCATCAGGTACTCCCTGAGTTGTCGCCGGGCCTTATGTAATCGCCCTTTTGCAGCCACAACGGAGATACCAAGGTACGCCGCAATCTCACGCACGCTCAACTGCTCATAGTAAAATAACAGAGCCGCCTCTCGATTCTTTGGCGACAAGGTATTCACGGCCTTCAACACGAGCGCATGCAACTCGTCCATTTCGACGATTTCATGGGGATCAGGTTCCCCACCGGCAAAGGGCAACGCGTCGAACACCAGACCGCCGAACATTGCTTCCAGTGATAGGGGATCCATCGAGCGATTACGCAGATAGCTTCGACATATATTGAGCACGATGCCGTAGAGCCAGCCGGCAAAGCTTGCCGGTTGACGCAAGCTTTGCAATGACAGATAGGCCGCTACCATAGCCTCTTGCACCAAGTCTTGTGCGGTCTCCTGGTGCTGAACCATGTACATGGCAAGGCCGAGCGCCCTCTGCCAGTGCCGTTCCAGCAACAGGCCAAATGCCTCTTTATTGCCGCTGCGTGCTGCTTGCACCAATTCGCTGTCTGTTGGACTGTTCACAAGATTCGGCTTTGGCTATCCAGGATGGCTGTGCCGGCTACGCACTGTCTACCGATGCCTATCTATTTGTGGTGATTTGCCCAGCTTTGGTTACTTTTCAGATTTCTTGCATCATGGCATGATCAGATGAATCGTGCCACCTATAGCCAGCCAAACCCGCCAGCAAAGCAACTATCCGAAAGGCATTGTGATGAAGATCGCCGACATCCGCGCCGTGCGCGTGACGCAGCCCCAGCAGCCGCCCAAGACCCCGCCGCGCCGCACCTCCTGGGCGCAGGAGGCCGAGGTCGCCAACCCCATGTCGCGCTTCCCCAAGGTCAAACGCCACCGCGGGCTGTGGCTGCCCAAAGGCTGGGAAGAGGTCTGGTGCCAGGTGACGCTGGAGGACGGCACGCAGGGGCTGGGCAGCACCAGCCACGGCCGCGCCGTCGCCGCCGTGATCGACGACCACCTGGCCCCCAACTTGATCGGCGAAGACATCTTCGCCATCGAGAAAATCTCGGACATGATGTTTCGCATGACCAAGCCCTATGGCTCCACCGGGCTGGCCGCCTATGCGGTCAGCGCCGTGGACCTGGCGCTGTGGGACGCGCTGGGCAAGTTGCTCGACAAGCCGGTCTATACGCTGCTGGGCGGGCCGCACAAGGAAAGCCTCTTCTGCTACGCCACGGGCAACGATGTCGACTGGTATCTGGAACTGGGCTTCACCGCTTTCAAGCTGGCCTGCCCCTATGGCCCTGCCGACGGGTTGGACGGCATCCGCAAAAATGAAGAATTAGTGGCACGCACACGCGAGTTGATCGGCGACGAGTGCGAGTTGATGCTCGATTGTTGGATGGCCTTTGACGTCGAGTACACGGTGCGCCTGGCCGAGACGCTGCGCCCCTACCGGCTCAAATGGATGGAGGAATGTCTGATCCCCGAAGACCTGGACGGCCATGTGGCGCTGCGCCAACGGCTGCCCTGGCAGACGCTCTCCACCGGCGAGCATTGGTATACGCATGTGCCCTTCCAGTGGGCCGCCACGCACCAGGCGACGGACATCCTGCAGCCCGACATCAACTGGTGCGGCGGCGTCACGACCTGCCGCAAGATCGCGGCCATCGCCGACGCCGCAGGCCTCAGCGTCATGCTGCACGGCGGCGGGCGCAATGCCTTTGGGCAGCACTTCAGCATCGCCATGCCGTCGGTACCCTGGCTGGAATGTTTTATCGGGTCGGCCCCCGGCGTGCCGCTGGAGGAAACCCCGCGACTGCCCGGCCAACCGCTGCCGCGCAACGGGCGGTTGACGCCCGGCGACGCGCCCGGCTTCGGGCTGGACATTCCATCCGGCTGGATCACGCCGTTTTTCTGATATGTCCACACCTGCCGACCCGCTGCTGCTGGCGCTGGACCTGGGCACGTCCTCGGTCAAGGTGATCCTGGTCACGCCCGGCGGCCAGGTCGTCGGGCGCGGCACGGGCGACTATGCGATCCGCTCCCCCCAGCCGCGGCAGGCCGAGCAAGACCCCGGCGACTGGTGGGCGGCTGTGAGCCAAGCGGTGCGCGCCGCGGTCACGCCCGCCCACGCGCCGCGCGTGGCGGCCATCGGGCTTTCGGGCCAGATGCACGGCACGCTGCTGCTGGATCGCCAGGGGGAGCTGCTGGCCCCGGCCGTCATCTGGCCCGACCAGCGCAGCCAAGCCGAGGTGCGGGCCATCACCGCGGAGATCGGCGCAGAAGCCTTGATCGACCTGACCGGCAGCCCGCTGGCGACCGGTTTTCAGGCGGCGACGCTGGCTTGGCTGCGCCATCACCGGCCCGACCTTTGGGCCAAGATCGGCCATATCCTGCTGCCCAAGGACTATCTGCGCTGGCGGCTGACGGGCCGCTTTGCCACCGACCCCAGCGACGCCGCGGGCACGCTCCTGCTCGACGTGCGCCGCCGCGCCTGGTCGCCGGCGCTGCTCGACCGGCTGGCGCTCGACCCGGACTGGCTGCCGCCCATCCGGCCCGCGGCGAGCGTCGCCGGGGAGTTGACTCACGCCGCGGCGCAAGTATTGGGGCTGCGGCCCGGCATCCCGGTCATCACCGGCGCGGCGGATACGCCGTGCAGTGCGCTGGGCGCGGGCGTACTCACCCCCGATACCCTGCTGCTCACGCTCAGCACCGGCGGCCAACTGCTGCTGCCGGCCCAAACTGTCGCCGTAGACCGGCGCGGGCGCATCCACACCTTTTGCAGCGCGCTGGAGCCAACGCCGCAGCAGGCGGGCTGGTATCAGATGGCCGCGCTG
>QEUY01000004.1 GCA_003577365.1 Chloroflexota bacterium
CTGGGGCAGCCCCTCCACGGCAAAGAGCCGTTTGGCGACGGCCTTATCCATGGCGACCGCGCTGCTCAAGACGCCGCAGCCGACATAGGGCAGGTTCGCCATCTCCAACAGCCCTTGGATCGTGCCGTCCTCGCCATAGGGGCCGTGCAGCACCGGGAAGATCACATCCACCGCGGGCAGCCGCTGTTCTTTGCCGGCGCTGGGCAGCAGCGCCCAGCGGTCTTGGCTGGCCTGTAAAGGGTCGGGCTGGGCATGGCCGTTGGCCGCGCCGAACCGGGCCAAGCCGGGGTTGGCGGCGCTGTCGGCCAACTGCTGCATCGGGCTGCCGCTGGTCAGCCAGCGCCCTTGGGGCGTGATGCCGATCGGCACCACGGTATAGCCGGAGCGTTCGAGGGCATCCATCACGTTGCGTGCGCTCGCCAGCGAGACCTCATGCTCGCTGCTGCGCCCGCCAAAGACAACCCCGACGCGTACGTGTTTGCGTTCCATCGCTTACCATTCACCCACTAGCTGAACTTCCGGTTCGAGCGCCACCCCCAGGCGCGCCTGGACGGTGGTTTGGATCTGCTCCATCAGCCGGATCACGTCGCCGGCGGTGGCTTTGCCCACGCCGCCGGGGTTGATCAGAAAATTGGCATGCAGGCGGCTCACCTCCACGCCGCCCACACGTACCCCTTTGAGGCCCGCCAGCTCGATCAGGCGACCGGCATAGTCACCGGAGGGGTTGACAAAGGTGCTGCCCATGCTCGGCTCTGCCGGCTGGGTGCGGCGGCGGTGCGCCAGATAGCCTTCGGCGCGGGCGCGGACCTCCGCCGGGTCGCCGTGCGCCAGCCGGAAGGTGGCGCTGAGCACCACGGGCAGAAACCCAGCGCGCAGCGGTTGGCGCTGTTTCAGGCTGCTGTCGCGATAGGCATAGGCCAGGTCGGCGATCTGGAATGCGACCACCTGCCCGCTCCCATCCAAGATCAGGGCCGTTTCCAGGCTGTCTTTGATCTCGCCGCCGTGCGCGCCGGCGTTGCCCACGACTGCGCCGCCCAGCGTGCCGGGGATGCTCACGGCCCATTCCAGCCCGGTCAGCCCGTCGCGGATGCTCTGGCGCGCCACGCCGGCCATGGCCGCGCCGCTCTCGGCAAAGAGGCACGGCTGTGTCCCTTCGGCAGCGTGGGGCGGCTGCTCTAGCCGCACCTGGCGGCAGCGGTTGTGGATCACCAGCCCGCGGATGCCGGCATCGCTGACCAGCATGTTGCTGCCGCCGCCCAAGATGAAATAGGGCAGCGCCGCGGCCTGCGCCCAGCGCACCAGGCCGATCATCTGGTCGACGCTGGTGACGGTGGCAAAATAGTCTGCCGGGCCGCCGACCTTCATGGTCGTATAGGGGGCCAGGGCGACGTCGCGGCGCAGGCGCACGCCCAGTTCATCAGGCACGGCCAGCGTTTGCGTGATGCCGGTGAGACGTGTCATGGCGCTGCCTCCGGCGCGTGCGCCGCCAACTGCTCCAGGAGCATCTCCCCCACGCGATAGCCGTCGCCTGCGCCCAAGGTGATGACCACATCCCCGGCAGCGACATGCGCCGCCAGGTAGTCCGCGGCATCCTCCAGCCGGGCGATATGGCGTATGGCGGGGTGGTCGCTGGCCGCGACGATGGCGGCGGCGCGGACCGTGCCGTCGTCTACCTCGCGCGCGGCATAGATGTCGGTCACGATCACCTGGTCTGCCGCGGCAAAGCTGGCGGCCATCTCGTGCAGAAAGTGGCGCGTGCGGCTGAAGGTGTGGGGCTGAAAGACGGCCCAGATGCGCTGCTGCGGAAAGCGCTGCCGCGCTGCCTCCAACGTAGCAGCCACTTTGATCGGGTGATGGGCATAGTCGTCATAGACGACGACGCCCGCGGCCTCGCCTTTGCGTTCAAAGCGCCGCGCCACGCCGCGATAGCGTGCTAAGCTGGCGAAGGCATCGGCCATGGGGACATCGCACCAGACCGCGGCGGCCGCCGCGGCCAGCGCGTTGCGTATATTGTGGATGCCCGGCACCTGCAGGTCGAGCCGTCCACAGGGCATCTCCCAACATTCGATCTCCGCCGTGGAACCGCCGCCTTCGACCAGGGCGACATCGCTTGCCCTGAGGTTGGCTTCGGGCGACAGCCCATAGGTCATCCATTCCGGCCCGCGTGAAAGCGCATAGGCGCGCAGTTGTTCGGCCCCTTCGTCGTCGCGACACGAGACCACCAGCCCGTGACGGTCGACCGTATCGACAAACTGCATAAAGGCACGGCGGAAGCTGGCCGGGGTGGGGTAGCAGTCCGGGTGATCCCATTCCACGTTGGTGATGATGGCGGCGGCAGGGTTTAGCCCCAGAAACATGCGGTCATATTCGTCGGCTTCGATCACAAAATAGTCACTCTGGCCCGCGGCGGCGTTGCCCAGGTCGGGCAGATCCGCGCCGACAATATAACCAGGGGCCAGCCCCGCATCGCTCAGGATGGAGATCAACATGGCCGTGGTGGTGCTTTTGCCGGCGCTGCCGGCCACGGCGAGCACACGCCGGTTGGCGAGCAGCACGGGCAAGAAGTCCAGCCGCTTGACCACCGGGATGCCCAATGCCTCGGCGGCGCGGCGCTCTGGGTTGGCCTCGTCGATGGCGCTGCTGATCAGCACCACGTCGGGGTAGTGGGCCTTGGGGCGCGCCGCCAGGTTGGCCGCGCTCTGCGCTGGGAAGATCGTGGCCCCGGCTGCGGCGAGCCGCGCCGTGACAGGGCTGGGCCGCCGGTCGCTGCCGGAGACCTGAACCCCCATCTCTAGCAGCACTTGGGCGATGGCGCTGAGTCCTGCGCCGCCGATGCCCAGGAGATGGACGCGCAGAGCCGGGTCGCGCGCCAGCAGCCGCGCTTGCCAAGTGCCGGCAGATGCGGGCTGGGTGGGCGATGAATCGGGTTGGCCGGCGCGTTTTGCATCCATGTTTGGCTCTCAGCCCCGCACGCGAATGATAAGCAAGACGGCCACCGGCACGATCCAGTAAACCGGGTTTTCAAACAGCGTCGGCGGCAGATATTCGACCAAGGTTTGTGCCGTGGGCGTAAGTTGATCTTGAAAGGTCACCCATTGCCCCAACGGATAGCCATAGACGTGCTGGTAATACCAGAGTGTGCCCGCAATCAGATAGCCGTTGAGCAGCCCTACCATAAGGCTGATCAGCGTGCCTTGGGGCGGGGGGGCCGGCGTGCCCGTAAACGGTAGCGTGCGCCCGGAATAGCCCCCAAAGACCAAGACAATAAAGACGACCGAATAGAAGACGCTGAGCACGGCGTTGACTTCAGTCTCGGTTTCGGCCCCAAAGAGCCGCTCGCCGATGACGCTGACCACCCCGCTGAGTTGATCTTCAAAAAAGGTCAGGATAAAGATCGCCACCAGGATGATCAGCGTGCTGCCCAGTTCTTTTACATAGCCGCGCGCCAAGCCGACCAAGGTTACCGTCAGGGCAATGCCAATATACAGGATTTCAATTGGTCCCATGCCGCGCTACATTCTGTGGGCCTGTGGCCGCATGTGGCCGCCAACGGCCAAGGCTAGGATTTGGCTTTGGCGCCGCCGCGGATCGAGCTGGCCGCCAGCACCAAAAGCAAGGTCAACAGGATCAACAGCCCCAACGAGCCAAACGACTCCACCAGCGTCCACATGCCGGAGACGCCATCCCACAGCAGACGCAACCCCCCGCTTAGGATCGTCCCCAGGTGGAACTCGACATTGCCGCCGGCGACCGTCGTTGTCCCCTCCGGCGCAAACATGGCGACCATGCTGGGCAAAAAGGCCAAGGCAAAAAACAGCCCGTTCAAGACACCAAACAGGACGGCCCAGCCGTTGCGTTTGCTGTTTTTGTCCTGGACCATGATGTTGGTCAGGATATAGGTCAGCACGAAGACCGCCAGCCAGAGCATAAAGAGATAGGCCTGGCGGGTGGCGTCGGTGACCAGCCTGTCGGCGCCGCCGATGGCGGCCAAGGCTTCCTCGGCGCTGCCGCTGAAGCCGCCGGCGCGGGCAAAGGCAAAGGCCGCCGCGCCCAGGTTGGCGATGTTGACAAAGATGTCGCCCTGCTCCTGCATCAGCAGCCAGCCGAGCAGCGCCACGCAAAAGACGATGATCTCGCGCCGCGCGCCGCGCCGCCATCCCAACCAGCCAAAGAAGGTCAGGTAGATAATAAACGACAGGATGATCACAGCGTCGCCGGTCATGATCCCTCTGCGCCCCACGGCGCATGGCAGTTTGGGCTAGGCCCCGCGTGCTGCGCCCAGCCGCAGCAGTTCGAGCGCGATCTGGTGGGCGGCATCGGGGCGGGCCAGCCGCAGGGCCGCTTCGCCCATGCGGCAGCGGGCAGCAGCGTCGGTCAGCAGATCGACCACGGCAGGCCCTAACTGGGTCGCCAGGCCGGCGTCGTCCACGATCCGCGCCGCGCCGTGGCGCGCCAACTGCTCGGCGTTGCGCTCTTGGTTGACGCCGGCGATCGGCAGCGGCGCCAGAATCGAGGCCAGCCCGGCGACGGGGAATTCGCCCAGGGTGCTGGCCCCGGCGCGCGCCACGGCCAGATCGGCGGCGGCCAGGGCCAAGGGCATGGTGTCATGCAGGTAGTCGGCCGGGTGATAGCGCCCGCGCCAGGCGGCCCACCCCGGTTCCAGGCTCTGAATCGTGGTCTGCGCTGTTGCCCAATCGCGTTGGCCGATCACATGCAGCACATGAGCATGGGGCAGAATGGCCGGCAGCGCCTGCCAAACAGCCTGGTTGATGCTGCGTGAGCCGAGGCTGCCGCCAAAGGCCAGAAGCAGCGGCACGCCGGTTTCGTCCAGGCTGCGGCCCAGCCGTGCGGCCAGTTCGTGCCGGGCCGCGGTGCGGTCCCGTGCGGCATCCACCAATTCTTGGCGCACCGGATAGCCGGTCACCAGTGCCTTGCCCTGGGGGGCTGTGCCCCCAAAATAGCGCGCCGCCTCCGGAAAGCTCACCGCCACGCGCTGTGCCAGCTTGCCGAGGCTGCGGATCGCCCACCCCGGCGTCATGTCGGGCAGATAGATCAGGACCGGGATGCGGCGCAGCCGGCAGGCCGCCACCACCGGCGCACAGACATAGCCCCCCGTGACCAGACAGACCGCCGGACGAAATTCGTTCAAGATGGCCTGGCTTTGGCGAATGCCTACGAGCATTTTGCCAGCATTCGCCAGGGCCGTCAACGGATTCCTGCCGCGCAGCTGGCCCGTATCGATGGCGCGATAGGCGATGCCCGCGTGTTCGACCAGTGCCTGCTCCATACCGCCTTTGCTGCCTACCCAGAGCAGGGCGTGGCGCTCAGGGGTGGTGGGGCCGCCCGCCGCTGCGCCCGGCGGTTCGGGCGTTGTGGCGTGGTGGGCTGCTCCGTCCGGCGGAATGAGCTGCGCTGCGACTGCCAGCGCCGGATAGACGTGACCGCCGGTTCCTCCACCCGAAATCAAAACGTGCATAGGCCGTCCGTAGATCTGTGTTGGGGCTGCTGCGCGCTGCACCCCGGCTCTGGCCGCGGCTGATGTTGAGCAAGATGCCGATCGCGCCCATGACGGTGACCAGCGAACTGCCGCCATAGGTGATGAAGGGCAGCGTGACGCCCGTCGCCGGGGCCACCGCCGTCACCACGGCGATGTTGAGAATGGCCTGCAGGACGAGCAGCGAGGTGATACCCGTCGCCAGCAGCATGCCAAAGGTGTCGGGCGCGCGCAGCGCCGTGCGCAGCCCGCGGTAGGCCAGCAGCGAAAAGAGCAGGATGACCAGCAGCGCGCCGAGCAGCCCCAGTTCCTCGCCGACGACGGCGAAGATGTTGTCGCTCCAGGGCAGCGGCACGCCGCCGGGCAGCTTATAGTCGCCGCCGCCCAAGCCTTGGCCAAAGACCCCGCCGTTGAGCAGGGCGCGGATCGTGCGCGTGGTCTGCCATTCGGTGCTTTGCAGCGGGTCCCAGATGGCTTCGAGATAACGTTCGACGCGTCCGCCGGCATAGGCGGAATATTCGATGATCACCCAGAAGGTGATCGTACCGCCCAAGGCGACGATCAACAACTGGCGCAGTTCGGCCCCGGCGATAAAGAACATGATGAAGGCCGTCGCTACGATCAAGATCGAGGTGCTGATGTTGGGCTGCGCCACGATCAAGACCGTGATGATCCCCATCAGGATGCTGAAAGGGATCAGCCCCACCTGCACATCGCGGATGCGCGTCCCCTTGCTGGCGAGCCAGGCGCTGATATAGATAATGATAATGAGCTTGGCCGGTTCGCTGGGCTGAACGCTGCCGGAAAAGAAGGTGCGGGTCGCGCCCAGTGTCTCCCCGCCGACCGCGATCACGGCGATCAGCGCGATCAACGTCGCCAGCATCATGGGGATGCTCCAGCGCTCCCAGGCTTGATAGGGGATACGCATGGCCACGACCATCGCCGCCAGCCCAAGCAGCATCCAGGCTAACTGGCGGAGAAAGAAATAGAAAGGGTTGTCGAAACCGTTGATGCCTTGGGCATAGCTGGCCGTAAAGACCATGAGCGCACCAAAGGCGAGCAGCGTCACGACGACGGTGAGCAGCCCCCAATCGTAGCTTCCGGCAGAGCTTCCAGTGGTGTTGGTGCGCGGGCCAGCGGGCGGGTTCTTGGCGGCCATCATGCGGCTTCCGAATCGGCCTTCTCGCTGTTGATCTTTTCGCCGAGCGATTTGCCTTCGATATGGCGCCGGACAAGCTGGCGGAAATGCTCGCCGCGCTGTTCAAAGTCTTTATAGCCGTCGAAGCTGGTGCCGCCCGGCGAGAGCAGCACAATGCTGTTGGGTCCGGCGACGCGCGCCGCCAGTTCCACGGCCTCTTCCAACCGCTGGACCACGGCGCAGTTGGGCGCTTTTTGTTGGCAGAAGCGCGCCCGCTCTTGCACGACGTCGACGATCATGGAGCCGCTGTGCCCAAAGCCGATCAAAAAACTGACGCGCGCCAGGGCTTCATTGGCAAAGGCATCCCAGGGCAGGTTTTTGTCCTTGCCGCCTGCCAGCAAGATCAGGGTCTGCTTGCCTGCTTCAAAACTGCGCAGCCCTGCCATGGCGCGTTCGGGCGAGGTGGCGATGCTGTCGTTGATCCAGGTGACGCCGTCATGCTCGGCGACGATCTCCAGGCGATGGGCCACGCCGGTGAAGGTGCGCGCCACCTGGGCCATGGCCGCGGTGCCGGCGCCCGCCGCTTGGCTGATGGCGCAGGCCGCCAGCAGGTTGCCGACGTTGTGGTCGCCGCGCAGCCGGATCTCCTGGCGCGCCACGACCGGCTCTCCCTGGCAGACCAGCATCTCGCCTTCCAGCCAGGCTCCGCGCGTTAGCGGCGTGCGGCTGCTAAAGGGGATCACCTCCAGCCCGCGCGCGTCGATCAGGGCGCGTGTGCGCTCCAACAGGTCGTCCAGCCCCCAGCCGGCGGGCAGTTTTTTGCGTTTGCCGCCTAGTCCGGGTGGGGCCAAGCGCGCCGTCACCGGGTCGTCGAGGTTGACGATCACCTTGCCGCCGGGCCGCATGTGGCGCAGCAGGTTGAGCTTGGCGTCGGCATAGGCCGCCATGCCGGGGTGACGGTCCAGATGGTTGGGCGTGATGTTGAGGATCGCCGCCACGTCCGGCCCTAGGTCGTCGAGCGGTCCCCAGGCCAGCAGCGGGTCAAAGAGTTCGAGTTGGAAGCTGCTCAGTTCCAAGACCAGCGGCGCGCCCGGTTGGATCGTCGCCAGCCGGTCGAGCAAGGGCGTGCCGATGTTGCCGCCGACATGGACGGCGGGCCGGCCCGCGGCCAGGATCTTGCCGGTCAGGGTGGTGGTGGTGGTTTTGCCGCTGCTGCCGGTGATGGCAAGCGTGGGACCTAGCCCCAAGAGCCGCGCCATTTGCAGCGTGAGCAGACTGTCATTGGTCAGGGGGATGCCGCGTTCGACGGCGCTGCGCACCAGCGCGCTTTGGGGGGGCACGCCGCCGCTGAGACAGAGCAGGGCGCAGTCGTCGAGCAGCGAGGCCGGATGGCCGCCCAAGACCAGTTCGACCGGCAGGTCGCCCAGGGCCGCCCGTTCGTTCTGGAGCTTTTCCGCCGGGGCCAAGTCGCTGACGACAACGCGGGCCTGCGCCGCGGCAAAGAAGCGGGCCAGGGCCGTTCCTTGGCGCGCCAGCCCCAGGATCACCACCTTTTTGCCCGCAAAGCTCTGGCCGACAAAGTCTTGGTCCAACACCGGCGCAACGCTGTAGACGCCGTTTTTGCCCCCGTTTGGTTCACTCACTGCGCTCTGTCGCTCCGTGATCGGTCGCTCTAGGATTGCTCTCTCGGGGGCCGTCCGCTCGGCTACGTCTGGAAAACGGCCCCAGACCGGGCCGGCAGGTCTGCCGGCCGCCTCGCGCAGCGGGCTGCCCGTCCGAGCAGGCTGCTGCCCATTCGCGTCCTGTCGGTTGGCTCCCTGTCCTTTGCCCCGTACGCTTCGCATCGTCTACCCCGCTTCCTGCGCCCATCTCTCCTGCATCTCTCGGTTGAGACTCTCGCCAGGCTCTGCGCCCAGCCTAGATGAGCGCCAACGCCACGCCCAACATTCCACACAGCACGCCCACCAGCCAAAAACGTTCTTTGACCTGCATCTCGCTCCATCCCAACAGCTCAAAATGGTAGTGGAGCGGGGACATTTTGAAGATGCGCCGGCCCTCGCCGTAGAGCCGTTTGGTCCATTTGAAATAGCTGACCTGCAAAATGACGCTGCCCGCTTCGGCCATAAAGACAAAGCCCACCACCGGCAAGAGCAACCATTGGCCGGTCCAGACGGCTACCAATCCCAAGGTCGCGCCCAATGCCAGGCTGCCGGTGTCGCCCATAAACAACTGCGCTGGGTGGGCGTTGTACCACAAAAAGGCCAGCAGCGCGCCCACTACCGTAAAACAAAAGGCCATCAGATAGATCTGATCCTGCAGATAGGCGATCGTGCCATAGCAGACAAAGGCGATGCTGCTGATGCTCCCGGCAAGACTGTCCAAGCCATCGGTCAAGTTGACGGCATTGCTCATCAGCACGATGACCAGCACGGTGATCGGGATGATCCACGGGCCGATGCGAAAAAATTCCGGAAAGCCGGGCACGCCCACATAGTCCCAGTGGGGCGGGCCATAGTAGAGGATCAGCGCCAAGGTGGTGGCAAAGAGCAGTTGAAAACCGCTCTTCATGCGGGCGCTCATGCCTTCACCCCGCCCCCGGATGCCTTTGATCCCCTGCCAGTCGTCGATCGCGCCCAAGATGGCGTGCGAGCCAAGACAGAAGAAGAGGATCAACGTACTCCGACCGATGTAGTCCATGCCCCACAGATTGGCAATGTTCAGCACCCCTGTGATCAACAGCACCGGCACGACGATCAGGATGCCCCCCATGGTCGGGGTGCCGGTCTTGAGTTGGTGGACATCCGGTTCCTCCACCCGGATTTGTTTGCCGATCCCCCAGCGTTTGAGCAAGGCGATCAGCGGCTTGCCCCAGATGACCGCGATAAAAAAGCTGACGGTCCCTAGCGTCAACGCATATGCCATGTGCGACCTTCTTGATCCGTGTGCTTGCTTGCTCCGTGTGCTTGATCCGTATGCTTGATCCGTGTGGCCCTGATCAGTGATGGCGCAAGGTTTGATGGTTGGCGTCGTCGTGGCTGATGGCGAGCACAATGCTGTCCATCCCCACGGCACGGCTGCCCTTGACCAACACCAGGTCGCCGGGTCCCAGCTCGCGTCGCAGCAGGTCAACGGCCTCCTCAAAGGTAGCGGTCATAAAAAGCCGGTCGGGCGCAAAACCGGCATCGCGTGCCTCCTCGCCAATCGCGCGCCCCAGTTCGCCTACGGTCACCAAGGTGTGGACTACGTCCGCCGCGCGCCGGCCCACAATTTTGTGGCCCTCGCCGGTGTAATTGCCCAACTCGCGCATGTCACCCAGCACGGCGATACGGCGTCCGCTGCCGCTCGGCCCCAGGTCGTTGAGCAGGTTGAGCGCCGCCACCATGCTCGCCGGGCTGGCGTTATAGGTGTCGTCGATCAGCGTGGAGCCGTTGATGCCCGGCACGACCACCAGCCGCAACTGCCCCGGCATGCTCTGGATGCCGGCGACGATCTCTTCCCAGCTCAGCCCTTCGACCAGCCCCACCGCCGCCGCGCGCAGCGCCGTATGCACGCTGTGCCGCCCCAGCAGCGGCACGCGCACATGCAGCGAGTCGATGCGCTCGCCGCCATGGCGTTCGGCGGCAGGCCGCCGATAGTGAAAGCGGAAGCGGATCCCCTCCATGCCCGCGCTCACGATCTCGTCGGCCCAGAGGTCGGCTTCAGGCGTCAGCCCATAGCGAAAGACGCGCGCCGTGGTCAGCCCGGCCATGGCCTGCACCCGTTCGTCATCCCAGTTGAGGATGGCGATGCCGCCGTCGTCGGCGCTGGGCAGGGCGCGTACCAGTTCCGCCTTGGCCCGGGCGATGTTCTCGATCGTGCCCAGGCGGCTCAGATGCACAGGGCCGACATTGGTGAGCACGCCCACGCGCGGCCGCGCCAGTTCACACATGGTCTGAATCTCGCCCAAGGCATACATCCCCATCTCCAGCACGGCGCGTTCGTGTTCTGCGCTCAATTCGAGCAGGGTCAGCGGCAGCCCCTGCTCGCTGTTGAGATTGCCCTGGTTGTGCAGCGTGTGAAAACGCTGGGCGACCACCGCTGCGGTCAGCTCTTTGGTGCTGGTCTTGCCCACGCTGCCCGTGATGCCGATCACCCCCAAGTCGGGGTTGCTGCGGTGCACCCGGTGAAAGCCGCCCACCTGCTGCAGCGCGGCCACGCTGTCGTCGACCAGATAGACAAGGGCCGCGCTGGCGAGCGAGTTGGTGGCGGCCTCGGCCCACACTCGGCCGGGGCGTTGGGCGGCAGCGCGGCAGTCGACCACGGCTGCGCCGGCCGCGCGCGCCTGCTCTTCGCCCTGGGCCTCACAGATCACGGCCTTGGCCCCGCGGCGCAGCGCATCGCCCACAAAGCGGTGGCCGTCGGTGTTCTGGCCCGCACAGGCGATAAAAAGATCGCCCTGGCCCATGTCCCGGCTGTCGAGGCCCGCATGGGGCACGGGGGTAGGCGGCAGGGCCAGCGGCGGCAGCACACCGGTCAACGCCTGCCAGAGCGTGTGCTGCGTGATCTGTGTCGCTAGGATGGGCGGCACGCGCTACTCCTCTACTTGTGCGACCTGCAGCGTCTGCGGCGGCACGCCAAAATGGTCGAGGAGGCGCTTGGTCACACGGCTAAAGACGGGCGCTGCTGTCTGGCCGGCCCACTGGTTGACGGTCGGGTCGGGCCGGTCCAGCTTGACCAGCACGACAAACTGCGGGTCATCCGACGGGGCAAAGCCGACGTAGCTCACAATCGTCTCGTCCTGCACATAGCCTTCGGGGGAAGGGATCTGGGCCGTGCCGCTCTTGCCGGCCACACGATAGCCTTCGACGCGTGCGGTGGAGTTGGGCGATTCGACCACCGCGGTCATCATCTCGGCCATTTCGGCGGCGGTTTCGGGCTGTAAGACTTGGCGCACCACGACGGGTTCGGTCAGCAGGGCTTGGTCGCCGGCGACGCGCGCCTGCACAATATAGGGGCGCATCAGCTTGCCGCCGTTGGCGATCACAGCGGTGGCGTTGGCCATCTGTAAGGGCGTCACGGCCAGCCCTTGCCCAAAGCTGTTCGTGCCCAGGTCGGCCAGACTCCATAGAGGGCTGGCGGGGGTCTTGAGCTGCCCGGCGATCTCACCCGACAGGTCGACTTTGGTGGTGTCGCCAAAGCCGAAGAGCCGGACATAACGATAAAACTCCTCTGGCCCCATCATGTCTGCGATCATGGCGGTGACCACGTTGAGCGACTGCGCCAGGGCATAGGTGACAGTCACTTCGCCGTGGGCGATGCGCGTGCTGTTGAAGATCACGCGCTGGCCGATGGTGAAGCTGCCGGTGTCGGTAAAGGTCATGCTGGGGGTAATGGTCTGCGCGTCGAGGGCGGCGGCCATCGTGATGATCTTAAAGACCGACCCCGGCTCATATTGCAGGCTGATGGCTGGGTTGACGAAGCGTTCATACTCGGCCTGGTCATAACGGTTGGGGTCATAGTCGGGCAGGTTGACCATCCCCAGGATCGCGCCGCTGTGCGGGTCCATGACGATGATCGTGCCCGCGACCGCGCCATACTGTTCCAGGCCGCGCTGTAGCTCGTCGTGGATGATCCACTGGACGGTGCGGTCGAGCGTCAGGACCAGGTCTTTGCCCACGGTGGAGGGCACAAAGCGGCGCACATCGACATCCAACTGGTCGAGCGAGGCCAGGTGGTTGCTGAGCAGGCCGGGGCCGTCGCGCCGCAGAAACTCGTTGTAATATTCCTCGACGCCGCTGACGCCGCCCTGTTCCAGATGCACAAAGCCCAGCAGGTGGGAGGTCAATTCGGCCTGCGGGTAGTAGCGTCTGGTCAGCGGCACGGCATGCACCGATTGCAGCGGAAAGGTGCCGCGGCTGGCGGTCAACTCGGCTTGCAGTTGGGCCAGCTTGTCGGCAGCCTCCAGTGGGATGGCGTCGGCCAACTCGGCGTACCAGCTATCCGCCGACTGGGTGAGAATGGCGAAGGTCTGGGCATAGGGCAAGCCGATCGTCTGCTCCAGTTGGCGGGCGACCTCATCACGCTCGGCAGCGTTTTTAAAGTGGGCAGGTGTGGCGGTCAACTGGAAATAGTAGCGATTGACGACCAGCGGCGTGCCGTGGCGGTCGACGATCATGCCGCGCGGGCTGGGGCCGGTCTGCGCCAGCGCACCGGAGTCGGGCAGGGCCGGTTCAAAGATCTGATAGCGTACCAGTTGGGCGACAAGCACCAGCGCCAGGATGCAAAATAAGACCACCAGCGCGGCGAAACGGCGGCGCGAGCGCATGCCCGCCGGGGCAGGCGGGGTGGGGTCGATAGTCTCTGAACTGGCGGCCACCGGTGTGACCAGCCGAGACGATGAGGAGGTCATACGCTGAGTAACACGCTTAACACGCTAAGGAACACGTTGACGGCAATCGTGCCGGGAAGTTGAAAATTTTTCGCATCGGCGCGCTAGCGACCGCTGGCTTGCTGTAGAAACTCGGCGCTGTGCGCCACGGTTTGTTCCCACCAGAGCCGCCAGCGGTCGGCGCTGGGGTTCGCACCCGAAGCGGCGGGCAGGCTGACCTGGCGCGGGGTCAGGGTGGCCGGCAGGGGGGCATGCCAGCGCTGGGCGAAGAAGGCTTGCCAGGCAGCCGGCGGGCGTTGGGTCGCCGGGGGCGCGGCGAGTGCAGGGGCGGCAGAGATGTCTGGGCCAGCCGGGCTGGGCTGGGCGGCGGCAGGGGCGAAATCGGCGGGCACAGTCACATACTCGCGTTCTTTCACCGGCACATATCCCGCCGCCGAGATGCGCGTGAAGAGCGTTTGCATGTTGGTTTCGCGCGCGATCTGCCAGAGGAGGTCGCCGTTTTGTTGCTCCACCGTCGCCAGTTGTTGTTCCATGCGTGCGATCTGCACTTGGGCTTCGAGGATTCTGGCGGCGAGCGAGATGTAGAGCGTGGCCCCGGCAGAAACCAGGAGCAGCGCCGCCAGATAGAGCGCGAAGGCGCGCGGGGTGTTGGGCAGACGCAGATAGCGGTCAAAGACATCGACCAGGGCCTGCAGCCGGTTGAGCGAGGCCGCCGGGTCAAAGCTGCTAGGGTCAAAAGCGCGCTGTGCTGGCGCTGTGGCGTGTGCAAACGAAGAGGCCTGGGTGAGTGAAGACGTCGCAAAGGCCGAGGGCGTGAACGATGGCGATGCAGGCGCGAGTGATGCAGGCGCGAGTGATGAAGACGCAAGCGATGAAGATGCGAATGAGGGCTTGAACGATGATTTGAGCGGTGTTTGGAGAGGCGATCGGGTTGGGTGCATGATAGTCCTTTTCTAGAGGCGTTCGGCGATCCTCAACTTGGCCGAGCGGCTGCGCGGGTTGCGCTCAAGCTCGGCGGGCGACGGCGTGACCGGTTTGCCGGTGATCGCCCGCAGCGTGGGCGTGCGCGGCGTGCCGCCGAAGGGATGGGCGCGGTCATGGACAAAATCAGCGGCTTCTGCCTGCATCCATTGTTTGACGATCCGATCTTCCAGGCTGTGAAAACTGATGACAGCCAAACGACCTCCCGGTCGCAGCAGCGCCAGCGCCTGGGGCAGCACTTGCTCCAACTGCGCCAGTTCCTGGTTCACCGCAATGCGCAGCGCCTGAAAGGTGCGCGTGGCGGGGTGGATGCGCTCGCCGCGGCGACCGCCGACCGCCTGCTCCACCAGCCGCGCCAACTGCTCGGTGGTGGTGATGGGGCGGTGGGCGACGAGATAGCGGGCAATGCGGCGGCTGCGGTGTTCCTCCCCATAGCGATAGAACAGGTCGGCCAGCTCCCGTTCGGGCCAGGTGTTGACGATCTCGGCGGCGCTGGTGGGTTGTTGTGGGTCAAAACGCATGTCCAGCGGCCCCGCCGTCATCCAGGCAAAGCCCCGTTCGGGGCTTTGCAGTTGAAAACTGCTGACGCCCAGGTCGAACAAAATGCCGGCGACTTGGCGAAAGCCGGCGGCCTGGGCCGCTTGCGCCAGCGCGCCAAAGGGCGTCTGCACCAGGGTGAGCCGGCCTGCGGCGATCTCGCCGGGAAAGCGGGCCGTGACGCGGGCGATGGCAGCAGGGTCGGCGTCCAACCCCAGCACGCGGCCGTTGGGCGCTGTCTGGTCGAGGATGCGGGCGGTATGCCCACCGCCGCCTAGGGTGGCGTCGACGGCGCTGTCGCCTGGCCGAAGCGCCAACCCGTCCACCGCTTCCTCGAGCAGAACCGAGATGTGGGTCTGGCTGTGGGTCTGATGGTGAACCGGCGCAGCGTGCGCTTGATCGTTCATCGGGTACGCCGCCGA
Organism: Chloroflexota bacterium; assembly: GCA_003577365.1. Classification (GTDB taxonomy): domain Bacteria; phylum Chloroflexota; class Anaerolineae; order Caldilineales; family Caldilineaceae; genus QEUY01. Next base: position 14,940 of record QEUY01000004.1, read on the forward strand.
TCAGACCTGCAGCGCCGCAAAGAGGTCGGCGTCGATATCGCCGCTCTCCAACTGCTGCAGCACCTTCTCACTCCAGTTGTCGGGGTTCCACAGTTCCAGAAAGGTATTGACCCCGGCGATCACAATTTCAGTCTCAATCTGGGCGTAGTCGCGCAGCCGCTGGCTGATCAAGATGCGCCCCTGTTTGTCGGGTTTGAAGTCTTCGGCGGCGCTGAAGATGGCCCGGCGCAAGAGGGCCGAACGCGGGTCGGCCAAGGGCAGGGCGCTGATCTTCTCCGCAACCTCGTCCCACTTGGCTCGGGGCATGACGAGCAGACAGCGGTCGAGCGGGCTGCGGGTCACCACCAAGCCGGGGGCCAACTGGTCCCGGAACTTGGCCGGGATGGTCAGCCGGCCCTTGCTATCCAGAGTGTGGGAGTATTCGCCCAGAAACACGCGCCTGTCCGTTTTCGCCCCGCTGCTGTTGTGCCGTGCCGGTTGACCGCGCCGGCCAGACCTCAGACAAGACCCCGAGACACGACCCCGGACGCAATCCCAATTATCCCAAAAAACAGAACAAATGATCTATTTGTCCCACGCGCGGCGCCGATCGCGCTGGTTCTTAGGAATGGCGTCCCACTTTGCCCCATTGCGTCCCACATTATAGTGGATATCGAAAATTGTGTCCACCCCCAAGATTGGCGGTTTTGGGAAAGCGGTTGGGATATCAGGTTGGCATAATGCGATCAGGATTACGGTGAGCAGGTCGGGCTGTGATAGAATGGGGCTATCCGCGCAAAAATAGAATTTGACAACTGAGATTCGTTGTGATAAAGTTATAAGTCGCGTTGTAGCTATGATTTATGGCGGAACGCGCAAACAAATGAGCGACGATTGAAGGACAGAGGGGATCAGGTGTCTGGGTGGGGCGAGACGATGGAGGCGAATGGCCACCCCAACGAGGCTCCTGATTTTGTTTGTGGGGAACGGCGGGACCCTACGGCAACACCGGCAACCCAGCACAAGACGGTAACCAGGCAAAGGTACGTCTCTTTGTAGTTCAAGAGTCTTGACATACCAAGGCACCGGCAGTAGGTAGTGATTTAAGCAGCGATGCCGCTGTTTAGTAACTATCTATTTGGGTGTCTTATTGCTATTTTTCAGCCCGGTGATTGTTCTGGGCGTTTGGGATGTGTCCTAAGGTTGTGTCCCTTGAGGCTGTAAGGAGTGGAGTTGCGACATGAGCCTAACCAGGAACGGCACGAACGCAGATGTTCGCGGTGTGCGCACGCCGCGTAAGTCCTATGCGCGCACGCCCATCATCATGGATTTGCCTCGGCTGACCGAGGTCCAGTTGCGCAGTTTTGAATGGTTTAAAGGAGAGGGGCTGCGCGAGCTTTTCGACGAAATCTCCCCTATTGTCAGTTTCAACAAAAATCTGGAACTCCATTTCGGTGATTTTTACTTTGGCGAGCCGAAGTACCCCGAAGATGAGTGCCGCGAGCGGGATATCACCTTTTCGGCGCCGCTGTGGGTGAAGGTCAAACTGGTCAACCGGGATACGGGCGAAGTCAGCGAACAGGAAGTCTTTATGGGCGACTTCCCGCTGATGACCGAGTCGGCGACCTTTATTATCAACGGCAGTGAGCGCGTGGTGGTGAGCCAGTTGATCCGTTCGCCCGGCGTCTATTTCACCGTGGAGGAGGATCGCAGCACCGGCCGCGACCTGGCCGGGGCCAAGCTGATCCCCAGCCGCGGCGCATGGCTGGAGTTCGAGACCAGCAAACGCGATATCATCAGCGTCAAGGTCGACCGCAAGCGCAAGCTCCCGGTCACCATTCTGCTGCGCGCCATGGGGTTTGGCACCGACGACGAGATCCGCGAGCTTTTTGTCGACGTCGACACCAACCTGGACCATCCCTTTATCGAGTCCACGTTGGAGCGCGACCCGACGGCCAATGTGACCAACAGCAAGCAGGGGACCGACGACGCTCTGCTGGAGTTCTATAAGAAGCTGCGCCCCGGCGACCCGCCCACCTTGGACAACGCCAACAGCTTTTTGCAGAACCTGTTTTTTACACCGCGGCGCTATGACTTGGGCAAGGTGGGGCGCTACAAGCTCAACCGCCGGCTGCACTTGAACACGCCGCTGGAGACGCGCATTCTGACCACCGAAGACCTGGTGGCCGTGATCAAGCGCATCATTAATATTAACAACAGTTCGGCCCGCCCCGACGACATCGACCACCTGGGCAACCGCCGGGTTAAGACCGTGGGCGAGTTGATCCAGAACCAACTGCGCATCGGTTTGCTGCGCATGGAGCGGGTGGTGCGCGAGCGCATGTCGATCCGCGACCCGGAGCAGGTCACGCCGTTGAGCTTGATCAACATCCGGCCTGTGGTGGCGGCGACGCGCGAGTTCTTTGGCGGCAGCCAACTGAGCCAGTTTATGGACCAGACCAACCCGTTGGCCGAGCTGACCCACAAGCGCCGTCTGAGCGCCTTGGGGCCGGGCGGTCTGCGCCGTGAGCGCGCCGGGTTCGACGTGCGCGATGTGCATTTCAGCCACTATGGGCGCATCTGTCCCATCGAGACCCCGGAAGGGCCGAACATCGGTCTGATCGGGTCGATCGCGTCCTATGGCCGGGTCAATGACTTTGGCTTTATCGAGACGCCCTACCGCCGCGTCTATACCGAAGTCGAGCCATCGGTCGAGGCGTTGACCGGGCACACGCTGGACGAGGATATCACCAGCGGGGGGGAGACGCTGGCAACGCGCGGCACGGTGGTGGACGAGGCGCTGGCGGCGAAGATCGTGGCGCTCTATGCCAACGAGAACAGCAACGGCGACGGGGCACAGGGCCGGGCCATGGTGAAGGTGAAGCCCTTTGCCGGGCGCGACGTCTTCTATCTGACTGCCGACGAGGACGAAGAGGCTTCGATTGCACAGGCTTCTTCTCAGCTCAATGCGGTAGGCGAGTTCCAGAACCCGCGGCCTTCGGCGCGGCGTGCCGAGGACTTCCTCTTCGAGCAGCCGTCGCGCATCCGCTATATGGATGTGTCGCCCAAGCAGATCGTCGGGGTATCGGCGGCGCTGATCCCCTTCCTGGAGCACGACGACGCCAACCGCGCCCTGATGGGGTCGAACATGCAGCGCCAGGCCGTGCCGTTGATCCGGCCCGACGCGCCGCTGGTGGGCACAGGCGTAGAGTATCAGGCCGCCATCGATTCGGGTCAGGTCGTCGTCGCCAAGAATGCCGGCGAAGTGGTGAGCGTGGTCGGCGACCAGGTGGTGGTGCAGGAGGATGACGGCACGCGCCGTCTCTATAATCTGCGCAAGTATAACCGCAGCAACCAGAGCACCTGCATCGACCAGCGGCCCACGGTCTTTAAGGGTGACCGCGTGGTGCCCGGCTCGATCCTGGCCGACAGCTCGAGCACCGAAAACGGCGAGCTGGCCCTGGGCCAAAATGTGGTGGTCGCCTATATGAGTTGGGAAGGCGGCAACTTTGAGGATGCCATCTTGGTCAGCGAGCGGCTGGTGCAGGATGACAAATATACCTCGATCCATATCGAGAAACATGAGATCGAGGCGCGCGAAACCAAGCTGGGGCCGGAGGAGATCACCCGGGACATCCCCAATGTCGGCGAGGATGCGCTCAAGGACTTGGACGAAGATGGGATCATCCGCATCGGCGCCGAGGTCACGCCCGGCGACATCTTGGTGGGCAAGATCACACCCAAGGGCGAGACCGAGCTGACCCCAGAGGAAAAGCTGCTGCGCGCCATCTTTGGCGAAAAGGCGCGCGAGGTCAAGGATAGCTCGCTGCGTCTGCCCCACGGGGAGCGCGGCAAGGTGGTGGATGTCAAGATCTTTGACCGCGACGAACACCGCGACCTGGCCGCCGGGGTCGAAAAGATCGTGCGCGTGAGCGTGGCCCAGCGCCGTCGCCTGACCGAAGGCGACAAGATGGCCGGTCGCCACGGCAACAAGGGCGTCATCTCCAAGGTGGTGCCGGTCAACGACATGCCCTTCTTGGAGGACGGCACGCCGGTGGACATCATCTTGAACCCGCTGGGTGTGCCGGGCCGCATGAACATCGGCCAGATTTTGGAGGCGCACCTGGGGTGGGCCGCGCTGCAGCTTGGCTTTATGGCCGAGACGCCGGTCTTCGACGGGGCTATGGAAGACGAGATCGGGGCCGAACTGGTGCGCGCCTGGTTGATCGAACGGGCCTGGCAAGATGTCACCCAGGAGGCATGGGCGCTGATCCGTGCCGAGGGCGTCGAGCCGAGCGAGCTGATCGACGACAGCGATGCGCGGCGCATCTATCTTGTCAGTTGGCTGGAGCCGCTGGGCTATGACGCCGAGCGCATCTACCGTGACGAGGCCTATGCGCGTTTTGCCACACTGCGCGAGTGGTTGCGCCGCCGCGGCTATGCGCCGGAGACCATCTTGCCCGAATCCTATGCCGTGCGGCGCACCAGCAAGGAGGCCAACGACTTGGTCAAGGAAGTGGCGCTGCGCGAATGGATGCTCTACCACGGCGGCGATCCGGGCGATCTGACCGGCGCCGAACTGGAAGCGGCTGCCACTGAGCTGAGCTTGGACATCGGCTGGCCGCTGCCCACCACGGGCAAGCAGCGTCTCTACGACGGCAAGACGGGGGAAGCCTATGACTCGCCGGTGACCGTGGGCGTTGTCCAGATGTTGAAATTGCACCACTTGGTGGAAGACAAGGTCCACGCCCGGAGCACCGGCCCCTATAGCTTGGTCACCCAGCAGCCGCTGGGCGGCAAGGCGCAGTTTGGCGGCCAGCGCTTTGGCGAGATGGAGGTGTGGGCGCTGGAGGCCTATGGCGCGGCCTATACGCTGCAAGAGATGCTCACCGTCAAGTCGGACGATGTGAGCGGCCGCGTCAAGACCTACGAGTCGATTGTCAAGGGGGAGGAGATTCAAAGCCCCGGCGTGCCGGAGAGCTTCCGGGTGCTGGTCAAGGAGCTGCAAAGCCTGGCGCTGGATGTGCGCGTCGTCAACGAGAAGGGCGAGGTCATCCAGTTTGGCAAGGAAGACAGCGACGAGCATCTGCCCAAGCTGGGCTTCAGCCTCAATGTGCCGGGGCCGATGAGCCGCAGCACAGAGTAAGGCCGGCGACGCGGGAGCTGCGCCCGCCGCAGCAAAGTGACACTTATGCAGTGTCACTGATGCCGCGTGGTGGGGGCAGCCTAGCCTGTGCGGACAGCAGGATGCGGGGTTGTGTCGGCAGACCAGCGCCGCATCCTTTCCTCCGAATCCACATGGAGATGGATCAATGGAAGTAAAAAACTTTGAAGCGATTCGGATTTCCCTGGCCTCGCCCGAGGAGATTCGTGAGTGGAGCTACGGCGAGGTGACCAAGCCGGAGACGATCAACTATCGCACGCTGCGGCCCGAACGCGATGGCCTCTTCTGCGAGCGCATCTTTGGCCCCACCAAGGACTGGGAATGCGCCTGCGGCAAGTACAAGCGCGTGCGCTATAAGGGCATCGTCTGCGACAAGTGTGGCGTCGAAGTCGCGCCCAGCCGTGTGCGCCGCGAGCGCATGGGGCACATCGAGCTGGCCTCGCCGGTCAGCCATATTTGGTATGTCAAGGGTGTGCCCAGCCGCCTGGGGCTGCTGCTCAACATCAGCCCGCGGCATCTGGAGCGCGTGCTCTATTTTGCCCAATACATTATCACCAACGTCAACGAAGACGCGCGCAGCCGCGCCATCCAGCGCCATGAGCGCGAGCTGGCGATGCGTCTGGCGCGCATTGACAATGAAAACGCCGACACGTTGGGCGTGTTGGAAAAAGAGTTGGAAGACCGTTTTGCAGCCTTGGACGAGGACGAGGAACAGCAGATGCGCGAGTTGGACGAGCGCATCAACAACGAGTCCACCAAGGCGATCAACGAGGCGCAGGCGCTGCAGACCTGGCTGTCGACGCGCGTCGGCCAGAAGGCAAGCGAGGCCAAGCGCCTCTCTTGGTCCGACCAGGAGATCATCCACGCCGGCGAGATCATTTCGCGCGACCACGATATGGTCATCAACGACCTGGTGCAGGAGCGGCTCAACGAGTTGCAGCGCCAGTCGGATGAAGAGAAAAACGACATCCGCCTGCTGGTCGGCGCGCAGCGCGAGCATTTGCGCAGCGAACTGGGCGCCGAGGTGGAGGAGAAGCGCCAGGCGGTTGAGGAGAAGAAGGACCGCATCCGCGCCCAGATGGAGCGCGACCTGGACGACCTGAAGCTGTTGGAGGAAAAGCAGCTTCTGACCGAGAACCGCTATCGCGAACTGGCCGAGCGTTGGGGCAATGTCTTCACCGCGGG